>CAZSVI010000093.1:0-15182 GCA_964610205.1 uncultured Oscillospiraceae bacterium | reverse complement strand
AATCATTGCAGCCGTTACCTCGTGTGTGTATTTTATACACTGAACAGTATATCATATATATCTGTCTTCAATAATATATTACATCAGCTCAAGAACAATTGCCGGTCGCGAAAATCCTTTTTCTCTCTCAGTCTTTGAAATATATGCAGTTGAAACAAATTCTTTTACCATTCTTGAAGCAAAGGCATAATCCATCCTTAATGCTGTGTTTCCATCCACCCAGTTTGTCTCTGTCCTGCCCTGGTAATGTTGAATAAGATCAATCCAGCCGGTTTTCATTATTTCTTTTATAGACTGTGGCTGTTGACTGACAGGTTTCATCTCTTCCGGGCAAAGAGTACCCAGGATCAGGCAATCATCCACTGTTTTGATCTTTGTGTATTCCAACAAGCGTTCCCAGTATTCCCCGGAATTAATGTAACGGTCGTTTTTAGGAATATGGACAGCCAGAATACTCATTCTGCAGTCATCAAAAAGAATATCCAGCCATCCATAGCTTTTTGATGGCTTCCTGTAATTACATCTGCTTAATGAAAAATGATTACTCGACAAAATAAGGATACCGCTCGTAGAGCCGATACCTGTAAAATATTGATACTCCCATCCCAGCTCTTTCATGGTGTTTCGTATTATCTGTCCCTGCCTGTCGTTCAGAAAATCATGTAAAAACATAACTTCCGAATGATGATCTTGCAGTGTATTAATGATGTCCATTAAATCCGAACAGTCCTTATGCTGGTTAACATTCCACGACAAAATCTTCATAAATTTCCTCATTCGTATTTTCTTTTTCATTTGTACAATTGTAATATCGGACATATACCCTTTTTCTATTAAGTACTTTCTGAAAAAAAACAATTGTGCTATAATGAATCCTGTAAAAAAAACATTGTTTTTGGAGGATATATACATTATATGGATGATAATACAGGAATAGCTGAAAACAAAGTTTTCATACTCTATTTCATCCGAAAGATCGAAATGCCCATCGGGAATATTCAATTAATCAAAATAATACTGGAAAACAGGTTTATGAACTACTTTTACCTTCAGCAATACTTAAGTGAGTTGATTCAGGAAGGACTGTTAGCTGAAAAAAGTCAGGATAACCAGCAGTATTACGAGTTAAGTGATAAAGGACTGGAAATACTTGAAATGTTCAAATATATGCTTCCTGCAGGATTAAAAAAACGTGTTGACAAAAGCATATCACTCTTTCGTAAGAATATACGCATGGAAACTTTTATATCCGCTGATTATACCCTGGATAACAATGACGGATACACTGCTCATTGTATTATTAAAGAGGACGAATTCACGCTATTGGAAGTAAAAATCACCACCGGTTCCAGGGAAGATGCCCGGGACATATGCAAAAACTGGACTTCCTCCCCTCAGGAATTGTATTCTGAAATTCTGAATACTCTTATTAAGGAAAGGAATTGTCATTAATAATCTAAAGCTATTGATTTGAATAACGCAAAAAATTCTCTTAAGTAATTGTTTACCCATACAATTCCGGGAGTAGAGGTTCCATACCCGAATGCTTTAAAGCCGTTCCTGCGGGCCAGAATAGTTGAACGGAAAACATGAAAATCATTTGTAATAAAAGCAATTTCCCTTTGTTCTCCAATTATTTCCCGGGTAAATTTAAAATTCTCCATGGTACTGGTTGATTTATCTTCGAGAACAATCCTTTGTGGATCAACCCCTCTATCCACCAGATACCTTGCCATAGCCTGAGCTTCCGATACCGGTTCATTTTTCCCCTGTCCGCCTGTAACAACAATAATAGTATCCGGATATTCAGCAGCATAACGAATGCTCCAATCCAGTCGGTTAACCAAAGACAAAGTAGGACTGCCGTCTTCCCTTATCCCCGCACCCAGAACAATAACATATTCCGGCTGTTTTTCCGGTTTTTGCGTATAATATCCGCCCAGAATTATACAACCTTCGGCAATAATGAAAACGGTGATAAGGAGTATAAACCCCCAGTATATTAACCGTATAAGGATTGGACTTACCTTTTTTAAATGTTTCTCCCAATGGGGTTTAAACGAAAAGAATATGAAAACAACACCAATTACAGCCGGCATCAATACACCAAGATCCATTCCCTGTACAAAAGTCCTGACAATAATTGTATCCAGTATTCCAATAATACCTGCGACAAAATATATAAAATATTTTATTCTTTTTTTTTCCATAATAATCTCCCGTTATTTCGTTATGATCTTTAAATAATATATTAGCATATATTATTTAAGACTAAAATCTCCCGCCAATCAGAAAACAGTATTTATAATCCAAACTACGGACAATCCAATGTAGTTCCCTGCAGCATACCCTACCAGACCTGAAGTAATACCTGCCAGAATCACTTCGCGGTTTTTAATTGCTTCCGCAACCGAAGGTATAAACGCAGGCCCAAATATACCGGCCACTGAGGTTATAATTGCCGTATCCCTGTCAATTCTGAATAAAGCGGCTAAAAGAAAATGAAAAAGCATAGCAGTAAATACAACCACCAGGGTATATATCAGTATGTTGATCGAAGAAAGAGTGAAAATTGTTTTAAAGTTAACCATGCTTCCCATGGCAACTGAAAACACCAGAATAAAATACAGTCCAATACTATACGTGTTTGGAATTTCGCGTATTCGCTTTATCGTGGACGCACCTATACTTAAAGCCGTCAGAACCAAAAGGAACACCGCAATATTCAGTTCTCTTAAAATCATTAGAGATACTCCGGCTGAGATTCCAACAATCAACAGCATCACAGCAAAGGATATCAAAACATCCTGTATGCTGATTTTTACTTCATTTCCATCAGTAACTGAAACAACACCCTTCTCCATTTGCTTTTGAAATGGCGGAAGGAATAGTTTTGTTAATCGCGGAGCTAAACCTATAATAAATAAAAAGTACACACCTCCGACAATTATATCGGCTCCGTTAACCAGTACCAGCAGATTCTGGTCTATCCTTGTTGCCATTCCCACAGCAATCAGGTTGGGTGTGCCTCCTGTATAGCAGCCTGCGAGCATTCCTGAAACCTTACTGTATTCATCCACCGTATGCCTCAGTATAAGTGCCGTAAATACCGAGCCGGCAATAGCGCTGATCATAACAAGAATAAAAGAACGAATTGTTCTGTTGGCCATCTTAAGCCACTTTTCTATATCCACCGAATACAGAATAAATGGAATGGCAACCGGAACCGCTATTTCAGAAATTTGCATTGAAATATTTTCCTCAAGCGTGAAACCCATATTTCCTATAAAAATTCCTACAAGGTAACTAAGCAAAACAGGACTTAAAAGGCGTAGTATTCTGTTCTTTTTTGATATGTACAATATTCCAAAGGGAACGGTTAATATAAACAACACCTGTAACATGGTTCAGTCCTTTCCATTTATCGTTATTATCATTTGGTTGCAAATACATTTTTTCTTTACACTGACAAAGACAAGGTCTTGTGCAGGTTTACATAAATGAAATATGATCCCTCTGCCGACTTTATACGCAAATTGGCTGGTTGCTGCCAATAAGCTACGATGTGATTTGTTGTAGTGAAACCACACCATCAGGAAATATTATTTCGATAGATAAATATCTGAAAACTCTATATTCATTGTTCGAACTATTCTTTTATTATCTACTAATTCGGGTTCTTTGTCAAAATCGGGTTGCTTCATATTCTTATCGGGCAGCTTAACCAAAAAGGTCGTCCCTTCGTATTGTGCACTTGATACGGAAATACTTCCGCCCATTCTTTCGACAAATGTCTTAACCAGAAAAAGTCCAATCCCGCTACCCTCCGCCTGGCGGGACAAACTGTTGTCTACCTGTCCGAAGCGTTCGAATATTACATCCAATTTTTCTTTTGGAATTCCAACACCTTCATCTGTGATTTCAATATACACATTATCTCCGTCCTTATATAGCCTTACCTTTATACTCTTTCCCTTTGGAGTGAATTTTATGGCATTGGAAAGAATGTTTAATATTATGCGTTCATACTTCTCATCATCTATATACATATGATTTTCTTCAACTTCCGAGCAAAAAGTAATCTTTAGATTTTTCTGTGCAGCATAAATTTTTACGGATTCCGTTATCATTCTGGTAAGCAATACAATATCGATATTCCTTTTGTGAAACCGGATCTGGTCCATCGTACCTCGGGTAATATCCAGAAGATTGCTGACAAGCCTTAGCTGCCTTAATGAATTCTGCTTGATCGTTTCAATATAGCGCATTGCCTTTTCACTTAATTCACTGCCGCAAAACAGTTCCATTGCCTGTATGGCAGTACCTATAACCGTAAGAGGTGTTTTAAACTCATGGGATATTAATGTAAGAAAATCATCCTTTAATGAAATAGCTCTTTCAAGATACTCCTTCTTTTCTTTTTCAACTTTAAGAATATAATTATCGTGGTTTACCTGGCTGGTAACATCCCTGATACATGCAATTGAAAAATACATGTTCTTTTTATGATCATATACCGGTCTGCCGCTTATACTGAAGTGATAGATATCCTCAGACGTCTTAACCGTAACTCTGTATGCTTTGTACTGCTCTCCTTTCAGAATTTTAAAGACAGGCAGTTCCTTATACGGAATCTCATTTTCGTGGGCATCAAAATATTTTATGATCTGCGGAACATGATCTATTATTTGGAATCCATTAAAAAGATGTTTGATTAAGTTTGCTTCCTGATTCAATGATACGGCACTGTGATCCGGATATATAACAAACAGGGCATCCGACATGTTTTCAACAACAGTTTCAAATTGCTGGAACTGTTTAAATATCTGATCCTTCTGTAATCGTATTTTATCCCTGTTCATTAATGTTTCCGTAACATCATAAGTAATCTCAACAAAATAGACCAGTTTTCCGCCTTCAAAAATAGGAGTCAGGGACATGTTCCAGAACGATACACCTTTTCTTAAACCGTTGTAACGGTATTCAGGAAAATGGCATGCTTTCCCCGATTTCAGAACGGTATTCCAGATACTTTCAAAAATACTGCTCTTCCAGCCCGTTACAATTTCGCCGATGTGTTTTCCAATACTTTTTTCCTTTCTGTTGTATGGTTCATCCAGACGATTAAGCCAGGATTGATTCGCATTTAAAAGAATAATATCGGGAACGCTGAATACCGCCATACCGAACGGACTATTTGAAATCAACTGATGCAAAGTATTAATATCCTGTTTAATATTTAAAGTTTCCTTTTTTAAAAAAATATACAGCCGCTGACGGCCACTTACGTTTTCACATACCTTTATACTATAAAAGACAGTATTCTTGTTTTTTGTAAACAGCATATAAGGAACCTGATCCTCTCCGGGCTGGATTTTATTATGTGCTCCCAATAAATTATCCAGAACCTCAAGTTCATTGATTCCTATGAAATCATTATCCTTATATCCTAACTGCTCAAGAAGCATATTGCCCACACCAGTAACAATATCATTCTCCACCAGCAAATATGGCGTATGTTCCAATAAAAAAGAATTAAAGCACTCGTTCATTCCATAAAGTTCCCCTTACTCATCATCTATATCAAACATAATAAAACTAAAAGCTACTAATAATAATTTTTAAATGACAGATGAAATAATCGGTTTATCCTACGCCTCATATTTTTAACTTACGAGCTAAAAATACACTTTCCTGATTTGTGGTCTGTTTACAGGTCACCTAGCACGGGGCTTAGGGGGCGTTTGATAAATATACTATAGATAGTAGTGCTGCGACGCTTTTACTAGGAGTCCGCTCAAAAAGTCAAGCACGCATCTTTCTGCCCATTTTTCCGCGCATTCTCCTGTAAAAAAGCATTAAATATCCAGATATTCGCTGTTTTTTTTGCAGAATTTGCACGAAAAACCGAATCGAAAATCTGCATACCCGACTTTACGAGCGGACTCCCAGGTTAAAGAGTTGTTCCTTGAAGTACACAAATGATCCTTATAAGATTATATTTGATCATTGCATCAGGATCAACCTTATTTTTCCCGTTTTTTTAAAACGTGTTTTTTTAAAAGATTTGTTGTTTATATTTTTATTCTGATTCAAATATTATATTAAATATGAAGCAGATATATACAACCGGAATATTATATGTTAATATCGTAAATTATACTGTTCCTGCATTTATTTATTACAGATACAGTGTAGTTAAAAATCAAATTGAAGCATAAGAAATGGGGTATTGCAATGCAAGCTTCCGATGTTCTGGATTTAATAGGAAATACCGGTATCATTGACATAAAAAGTACAACCGGATATAAAATATATGGAAAGGCCGAATTTTTGAACCCCGGCGGGAGTATTAAGGATAGAATCGCCAAGTATATGATTGAACAGGCCGAGCGTACCGGAGTTTTGAAAAAGGGCATGAAAATTATTGAACCGACCTCCGGTAATACTGGTATTGGTTTGGCTTTGGTAGGTGTTCGGAAGGGTTATAAAGTTATTATTGTAATGCCTGAAAACATGAGTGAAGAAAGAAAAAAAATCATCGAGGCTCTGGGGGCCGAACTTGTTCTCACTCCGGCAGAAAAAAATGTTGAAGGGGCACTGCAGGAAGTAGAAAAAAGAAGGCGGCAGGATCCCTCACTCTTTGTACCAATGCAGTTTGAAAATCCGAATAATCCGGAGATTCATTACCTGACAACAGCACGTGAAATTTGGGAACAACTGGACGGCCAGGTGGACGCTTTTGTATCCGGTATTGGCAGCGGTGGTACAATAGGAGGAGTAGGAAAGTTTCTTAAGGAGAAAAACCCGGATATTATGATTGTGGCTGCAGAACCAAAAGATGCCTCGGCATTGTTGGGACAACACCCCGGATTTCATAAGATTCAGGGTATTGGCGATGGTTTTATTCCTCCTGTTCTGGATACCTCCCTGATCGATACTGTTGTTGAAGTAACCGATGAAGATGCTATTCTGACAGCAAGAGAGCTTGCAAAAAAACAAGGGCTTCTGGTTGGTATTTCTTCAGGATGCAATGTTTGGGCGGCTATGCAGTTTGCGAAAAAATACGGGCCGGATAAAAAAATTGCTACAATTTTGTGTGACAGGGCAGAAAGGTACTTCAGCACCGAATTGATATAACTTTGTTTGTTTTTGAGTTTTTACTTCTTTCTTTTTTCAAATACTGCCTCTGAAGCCGTTTCATACATTTTTTTAACGCCTTCCTGCGACGCTTCATAACCGAAAGCATCTTCACCTTTTATCCCTATATGGTCGGCTTCAAGAACTGCGTCTATATTGGCGCCGAAAAATATAAAATCCCAACTGTATTTATATTGCTGATATCTGATCATATCTCTGATTTTTGCATGTGAAAATTCCTTGCTTGAGTTCTCCAGACCGTCGGTAATAATAACAAATATTACCTTTTCAGGCCGTTCATCCTCTTTTGTTTTGTAAAGCCTGTGTCCCACGTCTGTTATGGTTTTCCCAATTGCATCAATAAGGGCGGTACTCCCTCTTACAAAATACTCGTTTTCGGTAAGCCTTGCCTTTTCCGCCGGTATAGAATTCCATAAAAGCTCATACATATCATCAAAAAGGACCGCAGTAACATTCACTTCCCCCTCTGCCTCCAGTTGTTTTTCAACAAAGGCATTAAAACCTCCCAGGGTGTCCTTTTCAAGACCTTCCATTGAACCGCTTCTGTCAAGAATAAAAACTATCTCTGTTAATCCTTTCTTCATGCAACCCATTCCTTTCATTATTAAAAATGTTTATCTTCGATATAACAACCTTGGAACGAAGCTCCAAGAATGTTGTTGCTGTGTGATGGTTTTGCTAAAGCAAAACCTGCCGTTGCAATAACTGTGTGTTGCAATTGCAAGCAATTGCTTCCGTTGTTATAATAATAACTGATAAAATTAACTTATTGGTCGCCTGCAAGGCGACATTTTTAAGGGGTGCAAATATGATGCTTTCAAAAAGATTTCTGACTCAGCTGCAAAACTATCTGGACAGGCATCTTTCAACTGATAAAATCTCCGTATGTGAAGAACATGCTATCAGGAAGTCAATAGCCTATTCCACAGAATTGAAAGATGAAATGGATAATTTTATAAAAAATAAAAAAAAGCCATCCTTCTATTCATTGCTGTCACAATATATCGATCAAAAAGGTCTTAATGATGCGGAAATATATAAGAAAGCCGGAATTGACCGGCGACATTTCTCTAAAATACGTTCAAATTCAGATTACCATCCCGGCAAAAATACCGTTGTAGCACTTTGCCTGGCCCTTGAATTAACACGCAAGGAAACCGATATGCTGTTAGCTTCCGCCGGATTCACTTTGTCCAACAGCGAAATTTTTGATCTTATCATATCATTTTGTCTCGAACAAAAGATTTATAACATTGATAATGTTAACCTTGCTCTTGATTATTACCGTCAAAAATCTCTCTAAAAAGAATTGGCGGAACTCTGTGTATTAAGTTATACCTCTGCGGCATATGCGGCATATGATTTTCCCGGTAAATTCGCCAATAGCAAATTATATATATAATTTGCTCAAAGTCAACTCCTTCAGCTGAAGCTGAACATCGGAACTCCGGTGGGGAGGATTCTACCCCCACCGAAGCGGGAACAAAGGTGTGTACCAAAGGAGCGTACCCACCGGAACGCACCACAAGCCTCGACCCGTTAATAAGGAACCCCCACTTATAGAAGAGGGGGTTCCTTAGAAATTTGATCAAAACAGACAGGGAAGATAAACAACCATTAACGGAAAATTTTTATTGCCAGAAGCAGCAGTGTCATCAGCACCTTTGAGAAGATAAACAACCATTAACGGAAAATTTTCCACCGGAATCAGTATACCGGTATTAAGCCGGGATTGTCTCCCGTAATACATTCTCCGCCCTCCGGGGTAACAAGGAATGTATTCTCTATACCAACCATTCCAATGCCTTGAATACCCTTTTTAGGTTCCAGGGCAAAAGCCATTCCCTCCTGTATGGGTTCGGCAAAACCTGTCGCTATTACCGGAATTTCATCAACAGTAAGCCCGATACCATGCCCAAGAAACTTAACCTTACGATTTCCAAAACCCATAAAATTTTCTAAAAAATCCGGGGTTAGTCCCTTTATTGTCCTTTCATAGATTTCCGCAGGAACAGCACCGGGTTTCAGCATATATGCAATTTCATTCTGAATTTCCACACATTTCCTGTGTACCTCGATTATATTTATCGAAAGTGGTTTCCCAAACATATATGTCATTGTTTTATCGGTATGATATCCGTCAACTCCGCATCCAACATCTATGAAAACAAGATCACCCGTTACCAGTTTTCGTTCCCTGCTTCCCAGAAAAGGTACTGCCGGGCTTAAACCGTAATTACCCCCCGGACCGTTAAAATATGTAGGATAAATTGAACTCTCACCAAAACAGACATGTCCTATAACCATCTCGGTGTCGAACATTCCAAAACGGGAAATACCATGATGCCCCTCCTCTATCATAATCGAAAAAAGAATAGCGGCAAGCTCGGCCTCGCTCATTCCCGCCCTGAGCACTTCCGGAATTCTCTCCTCCAATACGCGCCGGTGAATCTCTCCGGCCTCTTTCATAACAGATAACTCATATGGACTTTTTACCGCTCTTATTGCGGCTATCTGCATATCCACCGAATTAACCTTCTCAAAGTGAAAGTATTTCCGGAAGCGATGATATAACGCTATGGGCACCACTTCCATTTCAAGGTGCACCATATTGGGTATATTTGATATTTCAGCTGCCGCATCCCTGAAACTGTCCATTGGCATTATACGCGGAAAAAGGGATTCATTCCCGGCACGATCATAACTTCTTCTTACCCACAAAACAGCTTCATCGTCCCTCGGAACAACAAGCATTCCATCCTGCATTGTGCCTGTGAAATAATACTGGTTAACCTTGCTGAATATAACAGCTATCCTCCAATCAGGATCCGATTCATCCATCTTTCTCCTGAAGCGGTTCATCCGGTTTTGCAGTTCATTTAAAGGTACTTCATTCATAATTTAATAACTCCTGTACTATTTATTCATTTATATAGTGTACCATTGTATCTTTTTTTTGCCAATTATAAACATTAAGATTTCTCGATCCTGACTTTGCTACCGTCACCATGGATTGAAGGCGGATCTATGATCAATCTTCTGGCAATCCTGCTTCTGAGTTCAGGTACATGGCTGATAAGGCCGATAATCCTTTCTTTTTTGCTAAGCCGCTCCAGAGAATCAATAACGTTGTCCAGAAGGTTATTATCCAGGGTACCAAAGCCCTCGTCCAGGAAGAAGAATTCCAACGGACTCTGGCCTTTTAGCTGTATCTGCTCGGATAAAGCCAGGGCAAGGGACAGGGATGTTAAAAACGTTTCTCCTCCCGACAGGGAAGTAACCATCCTGTGAACTCCGCCATTTGCGTTGTCACGGATAATAAAACCCGCATTTGCATCCAGCTCCAATACCAGTCTATATTTTGTCATTATACCGAGTGTTTCGGACGCTTTTGCCGCAGCATATCGAAGTCGCTCCTCTGCAATATAGTCTATAAAGCTGTTATCCTTACCCCGTTCGGCTTTCAATAGCTTTTGAATATGATCAAACAAAGCGTATCTTTCCGCCGCCTCACTATACGCTTTACTGAGCTCAACCCACCTGTTATGCTTGTCTGTCAATAAATCAAACCGGTTTTTCAAAACCTCGCTTCTGGTAACACACGCCTCTTTATACTCCAGTATCTCCTGATATCTTCCGCTTGTTTTATTCCATTCTTCCTCGGTTATATACCGCGACTTCAGTTTTTTTTGCAGCATTTCCTTCTGCACCGAAATATTAATTCCCGCCTGGTCATATGCCTCAATTCCAACTTTCAATTCCCTCTGTTCTTCTTTCGGAATAATGGATTCTTCAACCTCATCAATCCCTTTAAAACCTTTTTCAACAAGGGAAGCTTCCAAAACAATACCTTCTTTTTTCAGGCTTTCAGAATAAATGGCGTATTGGTTTTTAAGGGTTGATTTTTCCGACATAAGATTATTGTACTGCTTTTCTACGGAATTAAGCCTTTCCTGATATTGTTTTTCCTGATCCCTGTATTCCTGAAGCTTATTGTCGATATGAAGTATTTCATCTTCAACACATGCATCTCCTGACAATTCCCACAGCTTTTTTTCTTTTTCTTTTTTCCGCTCAAGGAGGTTATTAATTTCAGTTTGAATTTTTATACTCTCCCCGTTAATGTCGCTGATTTCTTCCCTGCACTTATTAATAAACAGCCTTTTCACTTCAGACAATTCCCGGCTTTTTTCCATCTGCTTTTGAAGAGAATCGGCCTTGCGATCTTTTTCAGTAATGCTATTCAGCTCGGATGATGCCCCTTCCACTATATATTTCCGCAAAAAATCGGAATACTCCTGACACTTTTCCTTCCATTTTTCTTTTGAAACCCTACAGGTATTCTCTATATGCTCAAGGTTTTCCCGATTTACTCTCAACTCGGAAATTATCCCGCTTTCATCCATTTTATTACGGCCAAGCTCATCCTTCATTATATGAATCCTTTTATTGTATTCTTCAAGCTTCTTTTCCCTTAATTCATATGCTTTCTGTAATTCGTTATATTGTTCTCTCATTTTATCCGCACTGATCGACAGCTGATCCGGTTCCGTTTCCCGCAGCTCCGGAGGCAGTTTAAGTATTTCTTTATTATAATCGGCCGTTTTCAATTCCAGTTCCTTAATCGCAACATCCTGCTGATGAGTCAGCGAGTTTTTTTGTTCACCGGTAATAAGTGCTTCCTTCTCGGCCTGACGGAGTACCTTTTCCGCATCGGCCAGCCTTTTTTCCGCAAGTTCCGCATGACGCTCAAGTACTGCCGGATCGGCTTCACCCATCCCTGCCGCAGGTTCAGGATGCTGCTTTGAGCCGCATACGGGACAGGGCACACCTTCCGTCAAACTTTTCGAGAGCATGTATGCCATATTCTTATTCATTTCACCGACGGCATTTTCATGTTCTGTCTTTCTTTGCTCATATATGCTCTTTTTCTTTTCTATATCCGCTTCCTGTGCCTCCATCCTGACCGAAAGCTCGTTCAGCAATAAATCATATTTTTCCTTTCTGGTATGCATGTCTGACAAATCGGTTTTTTTAGCCTCCAGAACATCACAAACAACCTGCAGAGAATTGAGGCATTCTTTAAATTCAAATATTAATTTTCTTTCTTCCGGGATTAAAACCTGATCCTTTTGTTTTTCCCCCTCCATATCCTCTAAAGACTTTTCCATGAATTTAATTTTTTCCCTTACTTTCTGCAGCTTCTTTTCCAAATTGTTAACGACACCTTGTAAAACAACTCTCTTTTCATTCATTTCCACCGTGTTCACTTTAAGTGCCTCAACTTCGTTTTCCAGCTTCACCCCTTCCTGAATCCTATACCGATATTCAGGATCAACAGACATTGCTTTTATCTCCATGACAAGATTTCCAACACTCTGTTCCAGCCTCTCAAGTTCCTCCTCCTCTTTTAGGATGGCTGTACTTTTTACTGCCGTTTCATCCTTTAGCTTTTCGCTCAGTTTTAATGTTTCATTTATCTTTTTCTGAATTTCATTCATTTCATTTTTTATGCTTATGGCATTCAGAAGTTTTGTCTTCAACTCAACCAATTTAGGTTGTTCCGTTAACGCTTTGTTTTTAACTCCATCATACTTTCGCCGTATTCTATTCAAATCATCCGTTACATCGGCAAGGTCATTTTCGGTCTGATTAAGCATGATTTCCGTTTCTTTCAGCTTACCGGCCAATTCCCTGTTTTTGAGTATGGTTTCCGACAATTCATCCGCCTTTACAGCCTTATCAAGCGTCAATTTCTTCCGGTTAACCTTCTCTTTCAGGGATAAATGCTCCCCTTCCCTTTGGCTTATAAACTCAAAATCCTGAACATACTGCCACACCTCCTTTGCCTCATTAAACTCCGTTTCAAGAAGCTTAAACTCTTTTTCAACCCTGGTTCTTTCGGTGGACGCGGTTTCCACACCATTTTTTGCTTCTTCAACAGCCTCAAAGGTAGCATCCGAGTAACCCTTCAATTCTCCGGACAGACTGTCAATCCTGCTTTTTAAACCGGCCATTTTCCGGTTTATCTTTTCGAGCAGTTGCTTACCATATTCCTCAAGATAAAAGATTCTCTCGAGCATTTCACGTTTCCTGGAATTATCCAGCATCAAAAACTCCTGAAAACTGTTTTGAGGAAGCACAACCGCCCTTATAAAATCATCGTGGTTTAAACCCAAAAGCTCTTCAATGCACCCGCTGACTTCGGATGCCCTGTCACAAACCGGAATGTCTCCCGTCTTTGTCACCTCAATAAGACGAACCACCCTGGGCTCACAAGAATTCTGAGTACCTTTCTTCCGGCGGTAGATTCTTTCAGCCCTGTAAACCTTTCTGACACTGCCTTTTAAAATTTCAAAGGTAAAATATACCGCCGCGGTGTCCATATTTGTATTTATAATACCCTGGGTTCCTCTATCCGCTCTCTTGACCTTACCGTACAGGGCAAAGGTAATAGCATCCAGGACAGTTGACTTGCCGCTTCCGGTGGAACCGAATATCCCAAACAAACCCGTTTCGCCAAGGGATTCAAAATCAATCTTCTGGTTTTCCCGAAAACTTTGCAATCCTTCAATTTCAAGAAGCTTAGGTCTCATCCGTCCCGCCTCCATCCGCTATGCAATCCTGTTCCTCCCCGGTATCATTCAATATTTCAATAAAAGCTGCCATCAGATCTTCGCCGATTTCAGCTCCCATTCTGTACCTGTAAAAGTCTTTAAACAGTTCGTCAATCTTTCTTCCTTCCCTGTTTCCGGAATCCATTACTTCAACGGGTTCAGTCAAAAGTCTTGGCCGTATGTTTATTATACCAGTGTGCATGGTTCGAAGCTTTTTTTGCTCCTCTGACGTTAAAACCCTGTCTGCTGTAATCTCAAGATCAACCCATGCATTTGTGTCCCTTCCCTCTTCACACCATGCAACAGCCTGTCCAATCCCTTTTTCCGCCACCCATCTTCTTAAGGGTTTTCCACAACCCAGGTAAAGTGGTTCTATCACTGCGCTTTCTCCTGGGTTTGCATCAATTACATATACCGCCTTGCTGTGTCCCGCTTCGGAAAAGCTGTATGCCAGGGGAGATCCTGAATAAAACGTCGGACAGGGAGAGTTCCTCATTTCCTGCGGGCGGTGGAGATGCCCCAGTGCGGCATAATGCGCGTTGTCAGGAAATATATCCGGGTTTACCGTCAGCGCTCCACCTACCTGCAAAGTCCTTTCCGATTCAGATTCCTTTCCTCCCCGCAGGAAAAGATGCCCCACTATAAGGTTTACAGTATCAATTCTGAATTTGAGGCTTAAGGATGTTAAAATGCTGCCTATTTTCTCAGAATACGCTTTTTGCAGAATTGCTTCGTCTGCACTGCCGGAAAGCAGTTCTTCCAGCCGTGATTCCGATGGATATGGAAGGGTAATAATAACAGCAGTATGCCCGCATCCCGGAACACAAAGCTCCAGCCAGCCCGGTCCGGAATCAATAATCATTATGCTTCCGCTTTTTGCTTTGTATAAAGCTGCGTCGCTTCCCGGATATCCCAAAAGAATAATTCCGTTTTTATAGGCCAGCGGACTGGCGGCACAAAGCCGCTCGGGATTATCATGGTTGCCCGCGATGACAAGAACGGCCCTTTTTCCCCTGTTATTCAGCCGGTCAATGGCATCATAAAACAACTCCTCCGCCGCAGCGGACGGATTATATGTATCATATATATCACCGGCAACCAGAACCAGATCAATATTTTGTGCTTCAGCCGCTGTACACAGGTATTCAATAAATTCCCGCTGCTCCTCAATACGGCTTATGTGCTCAAGATTTTTCCCAAGATGCCAATCGGATGTATGCAGGATTCGCATGGGTAACAGCCTCCTGTATTGAGCTCTTTCTTTCTTCACATTATATCATGAATTTCGAAGAAATTGCATGATATAATGGAGTATGTGCATTTTTTGCGAAGCAAAGAATTATGCACGCGCATCAATTCCGCCGGAGGCATATAATATCCTCGTTTGCGAGGATATTATACCAT
>CAZSVI010000092.1:0-15301 GCA_964610205.1 uncultured Oscillospiraceae bacterium | reverse complement strand
CCATTTGTTGATTCTACCGCAAGTTCAATAGATTCGTTACAACTGGTTGTAGACAAATATACAGGGAAATACTATTTCGACTATGTTACCGTACATGTGGAGGAATAGGTTATTCAGATCTGCAACCAAATGGTATTTGAATGTTTGACAAATACTAATAAAAGTAGTTCGGGGACGTAATTATTACGTCCCCTGGCTGCTTGAGCGCAGCCCTATAAAAGTTGTAGTATTTAATGTGATTCATATAGAATTTAATCGGAGGTTAGTATGGCCAGATATGTAACTGTCAGTTCAATTGGAACTTTCCCGATGGAAGTAAATGAGGACACTCATCCCAAAGATATCATAAGCAAAATGAAAATTTACTTGAGAAAAGAACTAAATCATGTATTACCTGACAAGCCCGATATTATAGTCTTGCCGGAGGCATGCGACAGACCTTATCACAAGTTCCCTCTGGACAAAAGGATAAAATATTATCTGGAAAGAGGAAATCAGATACTCGACTTTTTAAAAGAAATTGCATATGAAAACAATACATATATTACCTATCCTGCAGCGAGGCAGCTGGAAGACGGGACATGGAGGAATTCGATACAACTTATAGATAGAAGCGGCAAGGTATGCGGAGTGTATGATAAAAACCATACGGTCATTGGTGAGACAACTGAAGCAGGGATACTGCCAGGAAAGGATCCGACAGTGGTTGAATGCGATTTTGGTCGTGTAGGATTTGCGATATGTTTTGATTTAAATTTTGAAGAATTAAGGAGGAAGTATGAACAGCTGCGGCCTGATATACTGGTCTTTTCCTCCATGTATCACGGCGGTCTTATGGCCAATTACTGGGCATATTCCTGCAGAATGCATATAGTGGGAGCAATTGCGGCCCTCCAAAGTTATGTTATTTCACCTTTAGGGCAGATGGTTGCCTCCAATTCAAACTATTATGATTTTCTGACACATACGATAAATCTGGATTGCCGTGTTGCGTATCTGGACGACAACTTTGAACGTTTCGAAAATGCTAAAAAGAAATATGAAAGAAAAATAAAAATTATAGATCCGGGATATATCGGGGCGGTATTGATTTCAAGCGAAACCGATGAATTCACAATTGACGATGTTATTGATGAGTTCGGGATTGAATTGATAGACCAATATTTTGAGAGGTCACTGCAATTTAAGCAAAAATATGTTTAAGACGAGACAAACTTATCAGGTTAATGTAAAATAGCGTAATGGAATAAGTGGAGCTAAAATACAGTTGCTTAAAATTAACTATTTATTAAAAGGGGAATACAACATGAAATTCCTGGCTGTCGGTGCTCACCCCGATGATCTTGAGATACACTGCTTCGGTACACTCACACGACTCAGGCAGCACATGCTCCAACTGATTACCATCCTGATCATGTTGAAACGAGTCTGCGTGTGTTTAATGCTTCTTTTTCCAACTTGATGCCCCAGTATAAGACAGGATCTCCTTGTTACGCTGAAGTACCTGTTCTTTATTATTAACCGGGGAATGCGGAAGATTTTCGGCTATGCCCGGCGTCGCTCCGAGTTTCTACGCTTCGTGTATTGCCATAAACATTGTATATGTACATCGTACTGCTAAAAACCTTTAGATTATAGGGAGGAACCATGAAAATATTAGTGACACTACCCAAGGACCAGATAAGGGATACTTTTATACCTCAGGAGGTCGCGGAAAAAATCAAATCACTTGGTGAAACAATATGGAATGATTCAAAGGAGTTACTTACCGCCGACGAATTACATGAAATGCTCTGTGATGTAGACGTTTGCATAACAGGATGGGGCTGCTGCAAGTTTAACGGCTATGTCCTGGAAAATGCGAACAAATTAAAAATTATCGCACATACAGGCGGGACAGTTGCTTCCATTGTAAGTGAGCCGCTTTTCGAGAAAGGCATAAAGGTTATCAGCGGTAACAACCTTTATGCAGAGTCGGTGGCGGAGGGTGTAATTGCATATATGCTTAGTTCGCTCAGAAATATTCCATATTATGCACATAAGATGACGCTGGACGGCTGGGAAAAAAATCCGTATTCGGAAGGGTTGATCGGACAGACAGTAGGCTTGATCGGATTCGGCATGATAACAAAGCATCTTGTCAGGATGTTGAAACCTTTTAATGTAAAGGTCAAGGTGTATTCAAGGCATTTACGGGAAGAAACCATCAAGGAGTACGGCCTGGAATCGGCTTCGATGGAAGAAATATTTAAGACATGCAAGGTTATCTCCATACATTCCGCTCTAAGACCGGAAACGCACCATATTATAGACAGAAAATTGCTTTCTATGATCCCTGAAGGGTCTATTCTGGTGAACACTGCAAGAGGAAGCATTATTGATGAAAAGGCGCTTGAGGAAGAACTGGAAACTAGGAGGTTTAAGGCAGTACTTGATGTGTTTGAGGTTGAGCCGTTGCCAAATGAAAGTAAATTAAGGAAGCTGAGCAATGTAATACTTATACCGCATATGGGAGGTCCAACCGTGGACAGGAGGAAGTTTGTCACACTGGCTCTGATAGAGGATATAAAAAGGTACTTCAATGGGGAAGGACTTAAGAATGAAATCACGAGAGAATATGCCTCTGTAATGACTAATTTGGTTTAGCATTCGCTTTCGGCACTCTAATCTTCATGGGAAGGAAGAGCTCTATCAAACAGAATAAAGGCAATCATTTTAAAAGAAGAAAAGGTATATAAAAAAATTCTTTCGTTTTTATGAGAGGCACCTGCTGGAAAGGCAAAAAGAAAACAATAAGACAGCTATCATATGATCTTGTCAATATTATTAAGACAAAAAAACTAAGAATTGAGGTAACCGGTACCTATGGAAGCAGATATGCAGAGATTTTTGAAATAAGGGTATATTAGAACAGAGAACCGTCCCCTGTTCTATATTCTGTTCTATATTGGCATAAAATTTATAGGAAAACGGAAACACGGTCCACATGCACTACGCCATAGCCTGGCAGGTATCCTGCTTGAGAAAAAGACGCCTATACCTATCATCTCTGAAGTCCTGGGACACAAAAATACGGAAAGCACCAGGTATTATCTTAGGATTGATATGAATTCCCTACGCCAGTGTGCTTTGGAAGTACCTCCTGTTAACGCTTCCTTTTATGTAAGGAGGGCTGTCAGATGAGCAGATTTACGAGTATATACGCCCCTCTTCTCAAGCAGTATATCGACTTTAAAAGAAATCTGGGGTATAAGTTTATAGATGCTGAAAGCAAGTATTGTCTTTTTGACCGGTTTGTTCTCTTTAACGGTGAGTCAAAAATAGGAATCACAAAAGAACTTGCCGATGAATGGGCTATAAAGCGGCCTAATGAATCTGGCCTGATAACAAAGGAAACTGAAGACATATAGTTGATTTACTCCCAGGTTAATAAAAAGTTAAGCCTTATTTAAACATGTCCTGTTTTTCTCTGTGGTAATTATTTTGTTAAGGCAGGCTAAGAGTTAAAATGCTGAAGATGCCAAAATCTCTGAAAATCCACAATGAAATCACAATTGTACAGACAAAATTTACTTTTTATAGTATATACCACCTTGAAATAACATAACGTTTATGGAGTACTCTGAAAGCAAATTCCTATCTAACAAATTCCTATCTAAGATGAAAAAAATAAAATTGCCACTGCCGTGCTGGGCGATACCGCACTCATCATTCTCAAAAAGTCTATATCCAACCCTTTTATTATGAAATAAAGAGTGTTAATCATTGACGAAGAGCTAATCGCTCACGATAAAAGCATCTACAATCCGCTTCATCTCGCAGGAGGGAATATTACCGGAGAGAGTATACAGTAGATTGTCCCTCACAAATACGGCGATGATCCCTGACTCTCCCGCACTGTTGTCATGGATATGTAGTGTCTCCGTCTTGTTTTTATACATTGTCTGCAGGAATAATCGTACTCATTCCCCGGCAATACCACGTATGAAGATTTATTGGCAGGTATAAGCACCATCCACGATCAGGTCATGCCCCGATGTATATGTTGAGGCGCTGCTCGCCAGATAAATCACCGCGCCAACCAGTTCCTCCGGTTTTCCCATACGATGCATAGGCATTAGCGGCATCCATGCATCTTTCATTTCTTTCGGGGTATCAAGAGCCATAGGAGTCGCAATATATCCCGGGCTGAGACTGTTTACACGAATACCATAATCCACCCATTCAATGGCAAGAGACTTTGTGAGATGCATAACAGCTGCTTTAGAAGCATTATAAGAAGCTTGCCCTTGGGGAATATTTACAATTGTACCAGACATGGAGGCCATATTTATAATACTTCCGTGAATACCTCGCTCAATCATAACTCTACCTGCAGCACGTGCCACAATATATTCACCGGTTAGGTTTATATCCACAATCCTTCTCCACTCATCTACTGTTGCTTCAATTGTAGACTTGTGTAGACAAACTCCGGCATTATTGAATACAATATCAATCGTGCCGGAACGCTTCAAGACTTCGGTTATAGCAGCATCTACCTGCTTTTCATTTGTTACATCAGCCACTAGGCTATAAGCTCTTCCACCCTCCTCTGTGATTAATTTCACAGTTTCAGCAGCTTCTTCCAGTTCAAATATAACTACTTCAGCTCCCGCCCTGGCAAGTCCTCGTGCTACAACTTGCCCTATGCCACGTCCTGCTCCGGTAACTATTGCAACCTTTCTCGAAAGTCCAAAAAGTTGATCCAAATACATATATAACCCTCCTGTATTTTTATTTAGAACATACAAACCTTATTATTAATTTCCTGTAAAGGCTTTTAAAATGAATGTCTTTCATTCAGTTTGCATTTTACTGTTATCTGGTCTGGTAACAGGTTATGATTTTCAATTTTATCCAAGAGCATCTCTGCAGCCTTCGTTCCAATATCTTCCATGGGCTGCGTAATGCAACTTAACGGTGGAATTGTAATCGTTGACCACTCATAGTCGCCATAAACTATCACAGCTAAACGCTTAGGGATCTCTATTTGATGATCAATAAAATATCGCATTGCTCCGATTGCCATCCGGTTATTGGCAATAATAATGGAATTAATATTCGTATTACTTATTAGTTTTTCCATCATTGAGTAACCGTCTTCCGGTGTAGTATTTCCATGCAGGATATAATCGTGGTTAATCTGGATACTATTATTATTTAAAGCTTCCAGATAACCTTCCAGTCGATCTAAGGTCGTGGAGAAATGAGGATATCCTGAAATATAACCAATTTTATAATATCCATTATCAATCAGCCTTTGAGTGGAATGTCTAAGTATTGCATGGTTATCGGTAAAAACTCCGCAAAATTCCTGATTCTCCGGTTTACGATCGATAAAAACAGTTGGACACTTGATTGAAGTATAATCATGGTTGATAGTTACAGGGATTAGTATCAGCCCATCAATCGACAAGGTCGTAAGCATTTCCAACTGGTTTTTTTCTTTATGCGATTTATTTGAGGAGTGACTGAGGATTGTGTTATAACCGCGATCATTTAACGTAATTTCAATGTATTTAACAATAGTAGAAAAAAATGGGTTGGATATATCCGGCATCATAACCCCTATCGTATTGGTTTTATTTTTCCGCAAAGCTATTGCAATCCTACTGATGGTGTAATTAGTCGCCTTAAGCGCTTCTTCCACTTTACGAGTCACTTCAGGACTAACATATCTCGTTTTGTTAAGCACATGGGAAACCGTGGCCGAGGAAACCCCAGCCAGTTTAGCTACATCCTTAATACCTGCTTTTTTTTCAATCAATCTTATCACCCCTCATTATGAATATACATATTAGTTTGGTGCTAAACGTCTAAAATGCCGAAATTTTCTGCATTTTAGACATTCGTCAATACCATTATCAGGTTTGTATTCTTTAATTTTCTATCATAGCCTGCTCTTGCTATTCTACAAACCTTAATTTAGCAATTTCCTAAATATACATATTATACTAATTATTTTTAATAAAAGCTATAGGACTCAAAAAGTTTCCGATTTTTGCAAATACTCATGGAAATACTTTAAAACCTTAGCGTAATCCCCGCTCCCCGGCAATCCGCAGTGCCGGAACCGGGTCATTGCAGATCACGCAGCGGGCTCCGCATTCTATAGCATAGTTCACGTTTTCTTCAGTATCTATAGGGCATGTCCATGGGATAATGTCTCGGTCCATAAATTCACGCGCTAGTTCAGCTGTCAGAACCGGCAAATCAAGGCAGGCACACCACATCTTTGAGTAGGTACCTTCCCTGCCCGGATTGAAATTGGGCATCCTGTTACCAGGAAAACCGTGAGTCAGCAGACCATATGCATCATAAGCATGCGTTATTACCCGCCCATCAATACTATTAAGTACTATATTGTCGATGAAACCATACCGTTCTATCAGGGTAACTACTTTATCACAAGCCTCGATATCATTCGGGGCATTTCTGATTTCGACGTTAAGTAACAGGTCATTATAAGGAGCAATCATCTTAAGTAATTCTTCAAATGTTGGGATTTTGATCCCTTCAAAACATTCTCCAAATTTGATACCGGCATCCAGTTGTTTCAATTCCTCAAAGTTAAGTTCAGAGACTGTACCGTGACCGTTGGTTGTACGGTCCACCGTGTTATCATGCATTATCATCAGAACGTTATCTTTAGAAAGCCGAAGGTCAAACTCCAGCATATCGACTCCAAGTTTGATTGCTTCATGAAACGCCAGCAGTGTATTCTCAGGATATTGTGAACTATATCCCCGATGCGCACAGACATACAGTTTCTCATTTGTTTTCATTAATGACATCATGATTGTTTCCCCCTGTCATTGCTGATGATTTGCTCGTTTTACCGTAATCCTTGTAATGATCGTAACGGCCAATTAACCATTGTCCGACTTCGACCGTCTCCTTTAGCTTGTATGTTTTAAGTTCCTGAGGCATTCGCAAGCGGGTATTATGTATTTCATAAGTAAAGTCTCCTGAATAATTATTTTCCGCAAGCGCTTGCATCAATTGTTCCCATTCGATCGTACCGCAAAACGGCATTACATGCTGGTCAACTGTACCTTCATTATCATGGATATGCAAAGCAGCCAGCCTGCTTCCATAGAATGCGACTGTATTGCTGATATCCTCATCCATTAAATGAGCATGACCAACATCTAAACATATTTTAACATTATCCATACCTATGCTGTCAACTAAGTCGGCTAATTCATACGGATAAGAACAATATCGCCAGAAACCTGTTCCGTCAGCATAGCGGGTGTTAAACATGTTCTCAATATCGATCTCCAGACCCAATAAGCCCGCCCGCTCAGCAACACGACTGATATAATCACGGTTAGCCTTTT
The DNA here is from genome assembly GCA_964610205.1 of uncultured Oscillospiraceae bacterium. Taxonomy (GTDB): domain Bacteria; phylum Bacillota; class Clostridia; order DSM-8532; family DSM-8532; genus CAZSVI01. Next base: position 7,916 of record CAZSVI010000092.1, on the reverse strand, counting down.
TGCAGCCTTCTGCATTCTGACTTTCCCGTAATCCATCAGGGACAACCGGATGATATATAATCCGCCTGACTCCCAATTCAGCACAGGCTTGCATTACCCGGTCCTCCATACGATGCAAAAACTCCGTACACTCATCCTGGCCAAAATAGTTAAATATCAGACCATGGGCCTGGTTGAACTGTACATTAAATTCGTCTGCCTGATGACGCATGGCTTTGACAAAATCACGCCAGTCATCACGAATCAGACTGGTGCTGTCAGGTCTGGTCGCCTCAACGGCATAATCACAGGCATTCCAGTCAAAAAATCGATAACCGGCATTCACACATTGCTGCATTGACTGAAAATGACCCTCACCCAGAAAAAAATTTTGATCCGTTGGTTCTACCAATAAAGACAATGATGTTGACAACTCCATAAATTCTTCTCTTTCCTTTCTATTAGTATAAAATAATCAACTAGTGGTCTGTAACAGCTAAAACTGAGGTATGTAGACCACAACAATCAGGGAAGTGTATTTGTAACACTTTGATTGTATATAAAAGAATGAAGTGTTACAAAACACTAGCCCTTTATCGAACCTACCATCACACCTTTGACAAAGTATTTCTGTACAAACGGGTATGCTGCCAGTATCGGCAAGGTCGAGACAACGATCGTTGCCGAACGCATCATGAATGAGGACGGAGGCGTCATCAGTTCACTCCAGGCCGATGGATCAAGGTCAGCAAAAGCCGAAGTGGTGATAAGGATATTCCGCAGAATATTCTGAACCGGCAGCATTTTATTATTATTGATATAAAGGACGGCAGTAAACCAACTGTTCCAATGAGCGACGGCATACCACAGCGATATGGTCGCAATGGCCGGCATACTCAAGGGAATGATTATCCGGACAAGTACCTGCAACCTGCTGGCTCCGTCCAGCATTGCTGACTCCTCAAGGCTTTCCGGTATTGTATAAAAGAAATTGCGCAGGATTATCATATTCCATGCGCTCACAAGTGTTGGAAGGATAAGCGCCCAGCGGGAATCAATAAGTCCAAGATAATTGACCAGCAGGTAATCGGGGATCATACCCCCAGTGAACATCATAGTAATCAATATCATGGCAAGGATGGTTTTACGGCCTCTAAGATGTTTTTTGGATAAAGCATAAGCCATTGGTACGGTTACAAACATATTGAAAGCAGTACCGACCACGACCACAAAAATAGTGTTTTTATATCCGTTCCAGATATTGGACCCAGCACCGAGGATCAATTTATAGGCCGTGAAATCCCATTCCTCAGGGATCATTATGAATGCGCCGTGCCGCGCATATTCGGCCTGGCCGGTCAGGGACGTCATTATTACATTGAATAAAGGGAAAAGAATAATAAGCGAGAAAATCAGCAATATTATAACGATAACAGTCTGTGAGACCCTGGCACTGACAGATTGAATTCGCAGACCTTTTTTTCTATTTTCATCCATATGTCACCATATCCCTTCCTGCCCCATCTTCTTGGCGGCTTTATTGGTAGTCAGCACCAGTAAAAACGCGATAACCGATTTGAACAATGATACGGCCATCGTATATGAGTAGTTCATGTGCATGATTCCTTCACGATAGACAAAAGTATCGATTATATCGCCTACCGAGTAAACGCTAGGAGTCAGGAGCATAAGCGTCTGCTCAAAACCGGCGTTCAGCAGGCGACCGGTCCTCAGAATCAGCATGATTGAGATGATCGGCATGATCGTCGGGATGGTAATATTCCACATGCGTCTTAGCATACCTGCTCCATCAACCTTGGATGCGTCATAGAGCTCTGGATCTATCCCGGTTATCGCCGCAAGATAGATAATTGAATCCCAGCCGACGTTGCGCCATATCGCGCTGATGACCAGGATGCTCCGGAAGTACTTGGTGCTGCCCAGAAAATAGGTTTTTTCACCACCAAACAGATTGACAATCATATTAACTATGCCACCGTCGGTCGATGTCAGTTGCTGTACGAGTCCGGCCACTATAACCCAGGATAGGAAATAAGGTATGTAAGATATGCTTTGAACTGCTTTTTTAAAATGCCGGTTGCGGACATCATTGAGTAAAAGCGCTAAAATGATTGGAGCCGGGAAACCGAAGATCAATTTCAATAAACTGATCACCAGGGTATTCCAAATCAGTCTGCCGGAATAAACCGAATTGAAGAATCGCTTGAACCAATGAAGACCTACGAATTCTGAAGTGAAGAGGCCTTCCAGTCCCCAATACGGCTTAAAATTCTCAAAGGCAATTATGATGCCCATCATCGGCAGGTATTTGAAGATGATGAAATAAAGGACACCTGGCAGCAACAGGGCATATAGCAGTCGGTCACGTCGTAAGTAGTACCATAATCCGGGCTTATCTATTGACAAGCCTTGAACTGAATTTTTTATTTCACTCAACACCTTTATAATATATTTTGTGTTAAAGGAACCCCAACCTCAGGCCTCGTGATCATTGGACTGGGATTCCTTTAGGTTAAATGATTACTATTTGCCGGTTAGCAAATTATATTGTCTGGTGTATTCTTTGCTCCAATTATCCAATCCCAGTTTCTTGACATCATTTACAAAGCCGTCCCAGGTGCTCAGGTCGCGGTCTCCGGTTACAAATTTAACCAATTCCTCATTGATGAAAGTATCTATATCATTCAAAGTTGGAATATTATTTTTTAGTTCTTCCTTATTCCAGGTAATCTTTGCGTCAAGGGTTTGCTTGCAGGTATCGAAGTCATCCAAATATTCGGCCAGGTACAGGTTGTGCGTATAGCGGGAGCCGTCATCGTTGTAGATTACACCCATGCTCTCGTACGGCAAACCTATGCTAAGGCTGAAATCTCCATAGTATCCAGAGTTGGGTATTGCTTTGACAACATAATCTTTCTTGGCGCTGGCAAGGTCGACAACGCTGGTGTCATAATTCCAATGTATGCCTTCAATTCCGTTGCAGCATGTCTTGAAATTGTCCCAGCTTCCAAAAGACCAGTTGACAAGCTTCATCGCCGCAGCCATTTTTTCATCGCTCATTTTCGCACTGAACAGCATCTGTTTGGATGTTCCTGGGTTCAGTGTTTGGATCAGCTGTCCGTTCGGCCCTTTAAGGCCCTTTTCATAATGGGCAAAACTGGCTTCCGGAAAATTCTGCTGCATTACGTGATTGAATTGTGAAACATCAACATAATAGGCCATGGATGCACCTGCGCGGCCGCTGGAAACCAATTCGCGGACTTTTGCCGTATCCCAGCTGAAGTTCTCCTTGTGTATGATACCGTCTTTATACCACTGATGCAGTTTAGCAATAAAATCTTTATAACCTTTTTGAAGCTCCTTGGGCATGACGTTGCCATTTTCATCAAGCCAGCTGCTGCATCCGGCGTCGGTGAATCCGCCCAGCATAGCCCATTCAAACGAATTTTTCACAGCGCCTCCGCGGCCAATCAGCGGAATTGTTTCACCGTTTCCGTAGAAGTCGGCATCTTTTACAGCATATAGATAATCTTCAAATTGTTTGAGCGTAGTCGGCATATCCATTTTAAGGTTTCCCAGCCAATCGGTGCGGACAAATGGGAAATATGAGCAGAACTGCGTATAGCGGGATACTGCCCAGATCTTTCCGTCAACATCGGTACAGCGTGCCCAAGCATCCCATTTTTTCCAAACTTCATAAACGTCGGCCCCGTACTGGTCAAGGTAATCGTTTATCGGCCGGATGATGCCATCTGTGGCGTAGTCCGACCAGTTGCCCCACCAAATATCCAGTTCCGCGTTTGACGCAAGCAAGGTGGCCAGCTTTGCTGCCTGTGCATCAGCGCCTATTACAATGATGGAGGTTACCTTAACATTGGTTGCTTCTAATATCTTGTCCTGAACGAGTTTAATCGATTCGGCCGTGCTGCCCGCTTCGGACCCGGCTCCGCCATAACCGCCGCTGTTATTGAAAACGACTATCTCAATAGGCTCGGTACTTGAACTTGAGGCCTCACCTGACGCAGCTGTTGTACCTTGAGAAGATTCACTCGGAGTTGAGGATGAGGGCTTTTCGTTCGAACAGGATGTGGTCAGAGTCGCCAGAATAGCAACACTCATCACAATCATGAATAATTTCCCAAATACTCTTTTCATATTACTCTCCTTTTCATATTTATTTCTTCGTATTCATCTCAGCCAGATATAAAAGTATTCATTACCTCGACTTTAAAAATGTAATATCGTAAGTATCTGCATAAAGAGTCTATAATCACCCCCTAAGCTTTAAAGCGATACCAACTGAATTGTGATATGTGATGCCGGTACACCATTTAAACGTTTACGTAATCGTTTATATTAAATGTAGCATAAATATTGGTACGCGTCAAGAGGAAATTCATAATTTACATGGCAAAATCATGAACATCCAAGCTATCGCACAAATTCTTTAGAATTTTTAAAAATACATCCTTACGATGTATAAATATTGGAAATGCCTTTACAAGTGAAGTGAACCCTGGCTTTAGATTGATTTGGTGGAAGACGATTCCAGGACATCCTGAATGTGTATTAAAATTTTGCACAGGCTAAACCAGCCAGTCCAAAATGGATATGGCTCGTCCACACAGCTGTATAGCCTTTTAATCAGTGATTCAGGATATTATCTATCATTACTTTTTCAAGATAGGCTTCATCAAGTGATGCTTTGTACCTTTTTCCATTGTATGAATGGGGTCTAATATTGTTCGCCTTATCAAGCTGAGTATCTATTTTCAAAATGCTAAGGGCAATTTTTCTTAGTAATGCAGCATTTTCAGGTTCATTTTCTTTTCTGATACGGCTCTTATCTTCTTTGAATGTCACATCTAAAAGCCAATGCATGCTTTCTATACCCCAATGCTCTCTAACCGCTTCGGAGAACTTATTTCCATTAGTTATACTGGATAAATAATACCTTGTTTCTACAGACTCTTTTTCTTTCTCTATCCGACGGCTTATTACCATACCTATAGCTTTTAGCCCTTCCCAGTTCTTACGTGCCTCCAGCCAGCTAATATCAGATATGAGATAGTATTCTCTCGTTTCTATTCTTCCGTGACCCTTCTCCACCGTACGCACAAATTGGTGTTCTATATCCTTGAAATTTTCCTCTTTAACATACTGAAAGTAGTCTTCCACGTCCTTGTATAAAGTTTCATGTTTCTTTTTAAGAGCAAGGACATAATCAGCTTCCTTTTCTTTAACAATTTTTTTAGCAATGTCTTTTTGCGTACCAAGGGAGTCAATGGTAATAATAGAACCTCTTAAGAACAACAAGTCCAGAAGCTCTGGTATGGCAGTAATTTCATTACTTTTCTCATTTGTTTTAACTTGACCCAGAAACAAATTATTCTGACTGGTCCACGCACTTACAATATGAATAGGGGACCTGTCTTGGCCAGATTCAACTGCACCACGAGCGGTCTTTCCACCAATTGCAACAATATCGCCTTTGCTACGTCTTGAAATTTCTTTTACCCACCGGATAAAACACTTCTCAAATTGCTTTGGATCGATCATTCTAAATACTCTACGAAATGTATGCACAGATGGAATGCCATTGGGTAACTCCAGAAACTTCTTCAACCATTCAATACGATTTTCAGCAAACATTATAACCAATTCCCAGTCATCAGCACCGGCAATAAATCCAGCTACAGCAATAAACAATACATCCATGAGTTTATGAAGAATTTTGCCTTGTTGCCTCATATCATTTAGAACTGAAAAATAACTATAAAAACTCGTCTTATTCATACTCATTCTATAATACCCCTTTAATGTTGTATATATACATATTATACATTATTTAATGATAAAAAGCAACAAAAAAATAGCCGAACCTCAGTATTTTCAATGGTGTTCGACTATTTCTTACAATTAGGATAATTTATTTAATTGGTAAATATTTGCTTCGTGATTTTGCCCTGCATAATTTATGATTCATAATTTTAATGCCTCAGTTGACAAAGTAAATGCAAGCATAGCGAATGAAGGTAGTTGTATTGAATCTGACAAAGCGACAGAGTAAATTTAGTATTACAAGTAGGTTTCAGACCTTGTCATAAGCTAAAATACAAAAGCCCTGTTCAATTTAGAATTGAGCAAGGCCTTGCATAATATGATTTTATCTGTCCACTTTCTATTGACCTCTTCAGCTTAGCCAGGGAATATTTATAGGGAATAGATACCCTGTTTCCGTTGATTTGGATTTTAGAACATTTTGGTCTCAAAACTCTGCCAGGGGATGTCGACTTTAGAGCTTTTGTTTATGATAGCATCAAGGTGAGACATGAGCGGGAACTCATTCATACTAACCTTACCCGCCTCCTCAAGCTTATGCAGTACCTTGGATATGCGGGCCGCTATCACGACCGATTCGAGCGTAACGTTCTCAAGCTCCTCAATAGCTTCGTTGAAGCTCAGACCTCGCCCTAGCAAAATGCCTAGTTTGCGTGTGCGTCCTCCGAATACAGTGACAAAAAGGTCTCCGGCGCCTAATACGATGTTTTCCTCACCGCCTCCAAACACTTTTAATAAACTTATCATTTCGCGCACACTCTGCCCGAATATAGCGGCCTGTGGGTTATAGGCCTCGTTGCAGCCTATACCCTCCTGCTGTTCAATAAGGCCGATGGCGAGCGATACACATAGAGCATAGGCATTCTTTAGGGCAACGGCGCATTCGACGCCCATAACATCGGTTGACAGGCTTATATGATAGTAGGAGGTCTCAAGCATGTTGCGCAGCTTATCAAGTATTATGGGGTCGTCCCCGCAGAAGGTAACAGCTGAATGGCGCCGGTCGGCTAGCTCATAGCTGTTGCAAGGGCCGCCGATGGCGTTGAGCGGTAACTTGCGTCCAGGCAGTTTAGAGGCAAGCAGTTTCGGAAACGATATTAGTTCGCCATCAGGTGTATCCTGCAACCCTTTGGTAACCAACAGCACGGGAAGCATATCGGGCAACAACGGCAATACCTTTTCAGCAAACCAGTCTACGCCGAAACTGCTCACACCGCCTATAATCAGGTCAGCTCCCATTATCGCTGTCTCAAGTTCCTCAATTTGGTATGGCTTTACGCAATCGGGCAATATACGATTCATTTTTGGATGGATATGTTTCTTTTTAATAAACTCAATAATGTCACGGTCAAGATGGGTACCAACCAGGCGCACCTCATAACCGTTGTCGCTGGCTGGTACGCTCATGGCCGAACCCATCATACCAGCTCCAATAATTGTAATAACGCTCATTAATATACTCCTTACAATAATTAATCGTTTACGTAATCGTTTTAATAAATGTATCATATATAAAAAATTGAGTCAAGTGACAAGATAATTTTTCTCAGCTAACACCATATGAAGTATGATTGATGGTGCAAATCGTTGGAAGCATCTAAGCTACTATCAATTTAATAAAAATGTCTATGAATATTTTTTTTCAAAAAGGGTATAGAAAAATATTATCATGAATTAATATCAGTCCGGATTATTATATATTTCAACGTAATTTTGTCGCATATTATGATTTTTGTAAAAATAATAATATTGAATTCCTTAAAGATGATATCATATGAACCCTGTCAAAAAGTCATGTAATGACTTTCTGGAAGATAGTGAACTCGTTCAGCTAAAGCTGAACATCGGAACTTCGGTGGGGGATTCTAACCCCCACCGAAGCAGGTATATTGAACCCCCACTTATAGAAGTGGGGGTCTTGTGAATTGGATCAAATTATAATAACAATATGGTATCAAACGACGAACCGTCCCCTGTTTTATACTTTATGTATGACCGCAAGCTTTTATCCAAACTCAGCATGTGTGCTTGGAAGGTTTTATCTGAATACCTGAAGCAGAGTGTAAACGTTGTTG
>CAZSVI010000091.1:0-15424 GCA_964610205.1 uncultured Oscillospiraceae bacterium | reverse complement strand
CAGCCGAGCGTTTGCTTGCGACGGAACGTTCCCGTTTGCTTGGAACTCAAGGATATACGGTTGATGAGTTCGAAAAAAACATGAGGTAAGCAATCGCCAGGGGAGCGGAGCATGGAATGTAAAGTGCTTGTAGATGATATACAGGATTGCAGACAAAATGATGACAAGAGCATCCTAAACAAATAATTGTAAATCATATTGAGAGGCGCTATCCCTTAGGGACAGCGCCTCTCTCTTTCTTATATATTGTTGCTAAATTTCTATTAAATCCTGTCCCGGTCTTCCGCCGCGGCGGAGCATGGGTTCGATCTGTCCGAATATTATATCGGGAACCCTGGCAATAGTGGGTATCAAAAAATCCGGTTTTGCCGCCGCAAGCTTGTTATAGTCATTACTTCCGCTTGCATAAAGCCCTATTGTCCAGCAGCCGGCATTGTTTCCGGACAGCACGCCCGCAGCCGTATCATCAACTTTAACCACAGATTCCACGGGCCATACTTTTGCTTTTGACATGCAGTCAAAAACCATACATGGGCTTGGTCTGCCCTGAACGATTTCAGCATTTGTTGCCACATCAAAACAGAGGTTAAACCTATCTTCAAGCTTTTTATTTAAAAGTTTTGAAATATTATCAAAATATCCCGTATCCGAACCGATTATAATCTCGGCCCCCCGGAGGTCATTAATACAATTTAAAGCGCCTTCCACGGGTTTTGCCAGATCGTCATCAATACAGTATTTCAACAAAAGGGATTTGAACTCGTCGACCATTATTTCAAATTCCTTTTCGGTATAATCATGACCATATGTTGAAATATACTGGCTTTTTACCTCGGGCAGGTTAAGCAGATACCGTAAATGGTCAGGCTTGTACATTCCCATTGGCTGTCGAATGACAGACCAGCTTATGATAATACCGTGATTTTTCAGTACTTCATAAAAGGGAACCACGGGCGCTTTACTGCCACGCAGATCATCCTCCGGCCACCGATGCCTTAAATCCTGCGGCCCATCGCAAACTGTACCGGCTGTATCAAAAACCACCATATTTATTTTACCCGTATAGCGTCTTACATACATTTTACTCCCCTCCGCAAATTTTATTATATCCGGTATTTCTTATTATTTCAATAAACGGTTTTATATTATGATTTTTCTTCGTACAGATGGCATACTTTCCTGAATGTTTTGATAAGGATTTGCTGGAATTCAAACAGCTGCACAAGTAATTTTGACGCAGGGCTTCAAAAAAAATGTTCAACGTATAGGTTAAATATAGTTATTGATTTATTGATTACTATTATATAAAATGGTATCAGTACTAAAAAATACCTCAAATTTCACATAAAAAACAAAAAGAGATTATAGTTATTCGGTAATATCAGCACTTATTATGAAAATCCAACATATTATCATATGGTAACAGGAGATTGCAAGCTTATAAGGCGGAGGGGATATCCATGAAGAGATACAAAAAAATCCTGGCTGTTGTATTAGTCGCAGCCATACTTACCACCAGCTTGTTTTTTTATTTCAGGGGACGGCAGAAGGACAAGGAAGCAGATAATATCAATGTCAATCTCGAAGATTTTTTTGACGGAGAGATAAAAAACGCCGTATTGGACAATTCAAAGCCCCTGCTGCCCGAGAGGGAATACATAACAAGTGATGAGGCTGGAAATGGTTTGACACTCTTTCAGAAATTTCTTGTTTCAGACGAAGTCACATATCAGAAATTGCTGGCTGAACCTCAGCTTGAAAATCATATTTTAAATGCGGTCTCGCTGTCCGGGTTGATTCAATCAAAAAAGGAAACGGAAGGACTTAAAAAACTGAGCGGACAAATTCACGCCTTGCTGGAGCAGGAGATAAACAATCCCGAAATTACGGAGATATTTGACAGTAATACAACAGCCAGGCTGGAAAAAATAAAACTTAAACTGGATAAACTTTTCATGCCCGCCGAAGCAAGCGAAGAGCCCGCAAATCCAATTCAGGGAACCTGGACCACCCCGGACAGAATTATACTCAGATGGGCGCCTGAGGATGACTGGATACCGGAAAAGGGATACAACCTTTACCGTACTTTGAGCGGAAAAACCGAGCTGATTGCGGAAGGACTTGGAAATGCCGCCGGATTAGATTATCTGGCTGAACTTAATCTGGAATTTTCCCCGTATGTAAAGGAGCTTTTCCAGGTATCCTTACTGGATACCCATAAAAAGAACCTGATAGGCGTTAGTTCCGAAAAGGATTTTTATGAATTGGTCTATAAGGAAATTAATCCGTATACCATTTCACCGATTATTTCAGGAAAGGTTGATTTCGCCCTGGAAAAAGAACGGCTGTTTACCGTACACGGCAATATAGAGAACAAGATCCCCCTTTCGGACACAAGGGATAATTACGGTGTGCGTTTTGTGGAAGAAATAAAGGCCCGGCCTGTTTTGCTGAATGAGTTCAGGCAACAGGATACATTTATAAATACGGGTATGATTGGAAATCTCAATTTACAGAGAGAAGCAGGCGAAATATCGGAAAAAATTTCTCTGGCTAACGAAATCCTTGATGCACGAAACTCCATTCTGACAAAAGTTTTTGTTAATGAGGAATTTGCCAATGCCACCGGATTCGGTTACGAAGACAATCTTGGAGGCCTTGATATAGACCCGAATACTGCCGTCCGGTATGTGGTGGTTCCGTTGTCGGGCGCCAATGAGAGCATAACGGTGGATCAGGTTTCATCAGGAAGCCTGCCGGAGGATGCTTTCGGCATTGAGGTGGCCTATGGGGTTGAGGAGCTTGTTGAGACCCCGCGGGATTTTGAGGGCTATGGAGCGGATAACACTGTACATCTCAGGTGGAATGCGCCTCAGACAGAATATGCCAGGGAGATTGTTTCAGGTTACTATATCGAGCGCAGGAAAAAGGATGAGACCTCCTTTGCACAGATAAACGACGTACCGGTTGCCATTTCCTATTCGGAGGATGATTCCGGTATATTGTTCGAAACCCCTGCCATGTATATTGATGAAGATGTTAAAAACGGTGACGAACTGGCATACAGGGTTCATGCGATAGATATTTTCGGGCGTACCAGCGCTTATTCAACAGAACTTGATATAAAGGTATATAAAGTAACTCCCCCGCAGCAGCCGATTCTTGGTGAACCCTCGCTGTCTGTCAGGGAAAGGAAGCGGGCGGATATCGCCCACAGGCAATTGTTCGATATCAACTCCGGCACAAACGGTATTTCCCTGCCTCTGGCAAGAACGACTTCCGATACGGAAGTATTTGTTATATACCGCAGCAAGGTATTTGGAAACGGCCATTTTGGAATACCTGAAGAGCTGGTGCGGTTAAACTTTTTACCTTTCATTATGGCAGAAAAACCGGTACTCTCGGAAAATGGGTTTAACGCCGTCTTTCTTATCAACCCGCAGACAGAAATATCTGTTGACGCGCTTTATTACGACAACAGCATTGAGCCGGGTTATTATTATAAATACTGGGTTTCAGCCGTAGACAGCTGGGGAAATGAAAGCGCCTGGTCCGAGTCAAAGGTTATCGGGTTTCCTCTCGAAACACCTCCCACAAATCCTGTTAATCCTGTTGCCTCAATGAAAAAAAACCCGGATGTGTCAGAAAAAAAGATACTTCCTCCCGGATTCTATGAACGTTATGTGCAGAATACCGCGGCAACTCTGGATTTGGACGATTTGCCCTTTCAGGATGGTAAGATTGTTATTCCCTCCAACATAGGGTTATTTGGGAATCAGGATGACTCAGCGGAGTCTGAGCCCGGAACTGCAGGTGCGGAGGATTCGGCCGAAGGCGATGAAGATACAGGCAATACCGCCTGCACCGGATTATCTGGATTAAAAACAGCGCTGGCCGAAAACTCAAATTTTAAAAACGGTCTGGGGTATTCCTTGTCCGATCTTGTCAGAATGGATGTGAGTCTGGCTCCGGAAAAAATATCCCTTGAGTATAACAATCTTCCGAAACCGAAGGATATTCATGATATTATTTTATTGTCTGACGGGGATTTTTCACAGGGGAATAACGCCGGTATAACATGGCAGCACTACAGTGGCGCGGGACTTTCCGGTTATGCGGTTTATCGTGCTTACGCGGACAATGTTCCGGCGGAAGCCCTTCGCCGCATGACGGAAGAGGAGGTACTTGAAGCCTTTGAATGGAATCTCGTTATATCCGGAACGACCTTGAACCATTGCAGCGATAAGGTAGAGAGGAAGAGCAACCGGCTTTATGTCTATATGGTTTGCCTGATCCCTGAATCCACAGGGATACCCGTTTCTGATCTGTTTAATCAATATGCCTCCGGCGGTTGGGTGCATCTTGGCTGGCAGCGCCCTGACGATGCCCAGGTTTCATATTACAGGGTATACAGGGCTGAAGTGCCGTACTTTAAAGAAAATGAGGACTTTTCATCCCTTGAATGGTCAATGGTGGAAGACAGTCTTAGATATAAGGTATACTCTGAAAAAGTGGATCAGACCTTTGCCCATTATTATTACTACAAGGTAACCTCGGTGAGCGTATGGGGTGTGGAATCTGAGGAGGGTTCCATCACAGGCTGCAGAATTTCCGCTACGGTTCCGCCGCAGGCGCCGACCATGCTGGTGCCCTTCTCCAAAAAAGAAGTCAACCAGGTTAACTGGATGGGTGTTTCCCATGCAAGCAAATACATCATATACAGAAAAAAACTGCCGCGGATATCCGATCTGGATTTAAGTTCGCTTTACATTTCCGATCCGTCCCTTTTTGACAGGATGTTCAATACGGAACAGTTCCGGGATATTTATTCACCGCCGGATACAGTGATTTCATCTGTGATGACGGTCGCATCCACCGATTATGCGGCATCCGGACTGACGATTCCTTCAAGGATCACTCAGAATATGGAGAAGTTGAAGCCTTCCGCTATTATGACAAACCGTTTCAAAACAATTCAGAATATGGAAAGCAGCACATTTGTGGAGAAAGTCTCCGGCATACCGATTAAAAACAGACTGGCAGCTTTTCAATCTGTAATAGACAAATACGGGATTCTGTCTGTTTTGTCATACAACAGCCTGGATATTGAATTGGCGGCGACGGTTATCTGGGAAATTGCCGGAGAAGTAGATATTTCCCTTGGTGAAGACTCCTCGGGAAAGAGAGAGTTCTTTGACAGTAATGTACAGTTTGGGGAAACATATTTGTATACGGTGCAGGCCATGAATGACGACAAGCTTTATTCCGACAGACCGGAGCCGGTTTCGGTGTTTACACGGAAAGGTGAAGCCTTTCCGCCTGTCACGAATCTCAGGTGGGAGATTTATAACGGAAACATCCGGATATTCTGGGATTCGGCAAAAGATCCCAACCTGACAGTCGAAGAGAGCCAGGAGTATATAGCCGGTTATCTCGTATACCGAAGTAACACGAAGGAGGGTGATTATTATCAGGCAAGCAGTCTGATCAACTATCAAAAAACTTTCTTTTCGGATGTTTACGCCAATCCGGGCGCGGAAAACTGGTATAAAGTAAAGGTTGTGGACACGGCAGGCTTTATGTCTGAGTTCTCCGAGCCAATACTTGCTGCGACAAAACCAGCGGATATTCTTCCGGAAAGTATGTTCTTTGACACGATTGGAAGATGGGATGTAAACAACGGTATTGAAACGGACAGGGATGTAACGGACTATAGCGAGGTCATAGCATCCGCGGAAGATGTAATGTCCGTGAGAATACCCATTCCGGTAACACCGACCCCACGTCTTCTTGTAACAATAACGCCTGCTCCAACTCCGCAGGGAAGGGCAACATCTACCCCGACGCCAACGCCCAGGGTCTTTGCAACGCCAACGCCCAGGGTTTTTACAACGGTAACCCCCACCCCGACGCCTCCCGTTGCGGCAACACCAACACCCCGCCTAATGGTAACGGTAACCCCGGCGCCCACACCCTCTGTGGCTAAACCCTTGGAGGTAATGCCGCTTGTGGTTATTTCGGACACAATGAAAATGAATGGATTTGAGATTGCGGGAATTACACTGGCAGGGAAAATAAGCGGTACCGGTGAAGGGGTTCTCAGGTTACGGGAATATTCAGTTCCTGTTGACATTACCATCAACAAGTATCAGGGAGATACCATAACCGAAGGGTATTTGTCCCTTAAAAATCCCTCGAAGCTTGGAGATACGGGTATACATTTTACAGAGTTAAGTATAAAAACAACTTTTCCGGATGCGGTTGTTACAGGATACATCAAAAGGCAGTCCGGAAACCTTATAGGTGATTTGAATGTGTTGAATTTTCAGTTGAGCACAATGGTGCCGGCGGGTATCATTCATATATACGGCATGCCGGTATTCCATTATGAAAATTTAACCGTTAAGCGGCCCGATAAAATAACCGTGAATTTCGGAAATCAGGGGCAGAGTATAAGTTTTACATCGGATTATCTGGAGTCGCTTTCCCTGCAGGACAGATATGGCAATGCATTTATTAACCTCCATTCAGGATTTATCGAAACGAAATTGGGTCTGGAATCCACAGACAATAAGGGGATTGAATATAAATACACCACTATCGCCTTTAACAGGAACGGAGAGCTTGAGGGCAGATTCCTGCTGAACGGAGAAAAGACTATGCCGGTTGTAATTCCCGCAGGCCTGGGTATAAAGGTTACATCCTCAGTTCTTCAATATTCCAATGGTAAGGTAGATGTTTCAAAAAGCTATATCAACGGGAGAGTTTTAACCCCATTTGAGACCTTTGACGATCTTGCTCCCGTCAATCTGGATGCATTGCTGCCCTCAACGCGGATATTAATAGATCAGGAAACGCTGGAGGCTTTGAACAAGGCATACAACTCAGGCAATTCAGGCAGTTCAGGTAGTTTAGGTACCTCAGGGAGTTCAGGTAACAACTGGCAGATATCACAGAAAAACATCTCCGTACTCAACAGCAGCCTGTATTATATTTCTCAGCGGGTACAGAGTGACGCGCTGCTTGTATTCCCTGATGATCCGGCTGCCCGGGAAAGTCTGTCCCACCTTCCGTTTTCCATTCAAAACTGGGATGGATGCGGGTTTATGGTACAGGATACAGCTATGACGCCATCCAACATCCCATTATACGATCCAAACAAGCTGAAAGAGGAAGAACTGGAGGCCCAGAAGGATGCGAAGCTGGGTATCACACCGGGTCGGGTTGCGCTGGATCTCAGGCGCGACAGTGTATATGAAGGGGAATCACCACAGGATACAAAGGATCCCGAATGGATGGGTATTGTCGTTAAATACGGGAATGTGTCCCTGCCTCCGGCTTTTGTACAGACCGAACAGAATGGACGTATCCGGTTTAATCTGACCGCAGGTGAGCTTTTATACGATCAGAACGGTTTCTGTTATCAGAACCAGGCATATACGCCGGAAGGCGTACCCGCGGTCTTTGGATCAAAACTGGGAGACTTCAGGGATGTTCTGGTCAGAAATGTCGTGCTGGATCTTTACAATAACATCGCTGATCTTGAAATTGAAGCCGACTTGGCGGTTCCGCTTTTCCACTGCCGTATAAAGGTGAAAATGCTGAGGGATGACGACAGCGGTTTATTTGTCTGCAACGTTGCGGAGACCGAGAAGTTTGACCCCGCCGGAGACGGGAAAGTAAAGATAAAGGTTTTAGGCGGTTACCTTGACGAAGCGGGTATGCATCTTGACGGAACTATGGATTTGTTTTTTGGGGACGAAGGAGAGGATCTTAGCCTTTCAGACGCCCAGTTCAATGAGTTTATCATTCCTTCGGATATGACTTTGATGCTGTCTGGGAAAAATCCGGGCATATACGGCAGGGCATTGTTTGACAAGCCCTACAGGATAGAATTTCATAAATTCCCGATGGAGGTGCGCTCAATTTCAGTTACATCCAATGCGGTTCCCCTTTCAAAAATTGAAACCGGGGATTATACAGGGCCAAGATATTATACCTCAATGAGTATGTGGGGCGGAATGCAGCTTTCCGACAACCTGACACTAAACGCCAATGAGGATCCGGATACGATCATGCTCCGGGATATATTCTACAAACCGGTCATATCCTATGATGAATCCCACTCGGAAGTGGTGATGAACTTTGAGGAGTTCGCGGATATTACGGGTACAGGCAAACCCATTAAATCGGAGGGCGATTTTGTTGAATATGACACCTCGGGCTTTCAGTTTGCGTTTAACGCCGTCAGCAGCCTGACAATGGACAGCGCCTTTGACATCAACGCCCGGATAGGCTACGACAAGGCAAGATCCCGTTCATATTTTGCTGTGGCCATGTATTACACAGGCTCAGGAATTCCTTTCGGATATGGAGAAATCCGGAATATGGGAGGAATGATGGGCTATAACATGGAAATGGCTATGAACCCGGATGGTACCTATCAAATTCCGGATAATAAAAACGCGCTTCTTGCAATGGTTGACAATATGGATGTGAATACCGGCGGCGGAAACTACTTTTTCGCGGCAGCCTGTACTGTCACAATGGGATATGGTGGCTTGAGCCTCGGTGAACTCAGGGATGTATACCTGATTGTTGAAAAAGGGCCGACGGTTGAAATGGGAGGAAGCTATTACGGTCCGGACAGTATTGATGATTTCACCGGTTCGGGTTCCTTCAAAATGATGGGGACGGCGGCGGTCGGATACTACCATCGGCAGAGAATGTTCAAATTCAGTATCTCCTTATATGATTTCGGAATGTATGGCCTTTCGGTAAGCGGAGATTTGGGTTTTGAAATGTCTCCGGATTTCTGGGAACTCCGGGTCGGTTACCCTGAAACACTTACAGCCAAGGCGGGTATTTTCCAGGTTGGCTTTGGCCTTGGCATCCGGGATTCCGATATTGATGAAAGCTTTATAAAGGCAAAGGCCCATTACGGCTTTGATACGGGAAAACAAACCATTGGTATTGTTTATGTCCGCGCCTACCTTATGGTTGGCGGGGAAGGGTATTACAGCTCCAATCTTCTGATGCTGAGCGTTTATGTGCAGGGCGGTGTGGAAGGCGGTGTCCGGGCAATGGGAAAAACCTTCAAGGTAATCCATCTGATGCTTGATGCCAGAGGTGAGCTTGCAAAAAAAGCCAGCAGCAAGTGGTCTCTCGATGCCAACGCCCGTATAAGCTATCATGTTAACCTGAAAATCAAGAAAATAAAAGGTTCGGTGAGCTGGCATATTCATACATCGTTTTAATTTCAATGGGAATGCTGACCTAAAATAAAACAGATTGCCGGCAGAACGCGGTGTTAGGATTAAACATCGTCGTCCTGAAGCCGGCGGCTGTGGACAAATGGAAATTGAGGCAAAAGAGGGACCTATACCAATCAGCATATCAATATGATATAATCAGTAAGGTTCAAGAATTAATATTAAAAGGTAGGTCAGTAGTATGGATAATGATATGATTCAGTTTATTAAAAAAGACAGGTTTGCCGAATTGGTAGGTTCCAGGATTGTGAAGGTTGAACCCGGATATGCGGTTGTAGAAATGGAAGTTATGGAAAAACACTTAAACGGCGTTAATATGGTGCAGGGCGGCGCCATTTTTGCTCTGGCTGATTACGCCTTCGCGGCTGCCTGTAATTCGGGCGGAAGCCTTACGGTGGGAGTGAATGTGAATATCTCCTATTTTAAATCACCAAAAGGGAAAATGCTTACCGCCGTTGCAAAGGAGATTTCTTCAAGCAGGAAAATATGCGGTGTAAATATAGATGTTTTCGATGAAAACGATGATTTAATTGCGAGAGCCCACGGCACCGGATACCGGAAAGGGGAATCATGACGCTTTTTTGGATAACAATGCGGAGCTTCTGTTACATATGGCGGTACCGGTAAAATTGACGATATATTGCATAATGACAGCAGTGCCGGCAGATGAGCGGCGTTTTAGAACGAGGTTTATACCCCGTTCTAAAACGCTCGCAGTGCGACGCATACAAAACATGCTGTGCAGACGCTTGGGCGCCCCCGTATCAGCGCGCGATTCGCGCTGATACCCATTGAATCTGCCCGCTTAAATCTGCCATGAGAGATAGTTCTTAAAAGCTTCCCGGGCAATTAATCTCTATCCTTTGAACCAGCCGAATTTTGCCGGTGTATTTCTGATGCTGACCTGCTTGATATCCATGTAGGATTCCAGGCAGGCAGTTCCCATCAACGTGCTGTATCCGCTCTGTTTGCAGCAGGAAACCGGAGCGTCCAGCGCAGCCGAAGCAAAATAGGTATTAATCCATAAACAGGCCGCTTTAACCGACTTTGAAAATCTCCATGTGCGGCCTGCATCATTCGTATAAATGGCGGCGCCAAGACCATAAATTGTGTCGTTGGCAAGTTTGAAAGCCTCTTTTTCGGCAGAGAATTTTTCAACCACCAAAACCGGGCCAAATATTTCTTCCTGAGCAATTCGCATATCGTTCGTGCAATCGAGAAATACTGTAGGCTCAATAAAAAATCCTTTACCAAATTCCCCGTTTACCATACGCTTACCACCGCAGGCCAGTTTTGCGCCTTCCTTTATGCCGATGTCGATATAGGACAGAATTTTATTCATTTGCGTTTCAGATATTACCGGCCCCATTTCAGCTTCCGGGTCGGCTCCCATGCCAATACGGATCTTCTTCACCCTGTCCACCAGTATCTGACTGAATCTGTCATATACGCCTGCCTGAACCAATACCCTGGAACCTGCAATACAGACTTGTCCCGCATTATTATACAAAGAATACATCACATTATCCACGGCGTATTCGAGATCGGCATCATCAAAAACCAGTATGGGAGATTTGCCTCCCAACTCCAGTGAAAGCTTTTTAACATTGCCGGCCGAAGCACGAATCAGGTTCTTTCCTGTTTCGGTGCCGCCTGTAAGCGTAACTTTCCCGACCAGCGGACTCTCTCCGATTTCCTGACCGATTACGCTGCCTTCACCCAATACAAGATTGATTACACCTTTGGGGAAACCTGCCTGTTCCATGCATTCAAACAGGATAATTGTACCTAAGGGCGTAATGGACGCAGGCTTGACTACAATCGTGTTGCCGGCCGCCAGTGCCGGAGCGATGCATTTGGAGGCTATTGAAATCGGGGAGTTCCATGGAACGATTAAACCACAAACACCGATAGGTTCCCGAATCGTCAATGTGGTAACTTCATTCATCATATTGAAGGTATTGCCGGAAGGCGTGCCGATAATACCGGCATAGTACCGGAATATCATCGATACGGCTGCCACGTCTCCACGGGTGACTTTCAGAAGCTTTCCGGTGTACCGGCTTTCCAAATTTGCGATTTCATCCGCCCTTGCTTCAAACAATGCGGCAGTTTTGTTTAATAATACTGAACGCTGCATCTGATTCATGTTTTTCCACGGGCTGTCTTCATGAAAAGCATCATAAGCAGCCTGTATAGCACGTTTTGTCTCTGACAACCCTCCCTCTGCAACCGATCCTACAACTTCTCCGTTGGCAGGGTTGATAATTTCTCTTGTTGTTCCGGTATCGGACAACACCCATTCGCCATTGATAAACATCTTGCCAATATTCATTTTAAAACCTCCCGATTAGTGAATAATTTTTATCGTTCCGTCGGTATATACTATATTTCCGTTGATTATCGTCATCGCTGTTCTGTACCCTATATCTGTGAGAGGGTTCCCGCGGAAAAGAATGATGTCCGCATCTTTTCCAGCCTTCAAACTGCCTACTTTATCTGCTATACCAATTATCCGTGCCGGATTGATTGTGATTGCCTTCCATGCGATTTCCTGCGGCAGTCCGGCTTTAACGGCCAGGCCGGCGCATAAACCGAGGTAACTCAGCGGTACAATGGGCGCATCGGTAATAATACCGAATTCTATTCCTGCCTCATACATCATTCGTGGCGTATCAAAGGTTTTTTCTTTAAGCTCGTATTTGGATCTGGAGCCGAAGCTTGGACCAACAAAAAAACCGCATTTCTCCTTTGCCAGCCTCTGTGGGCACAAATGCGCTTCAGTGCAGTGATCCAGCGTAATGTCAATATCAAATTCCTTGGCTATGCGTATAGCGGTAAATATATCATCGAGCCGATGAGCATGCGCTTTAATCGCCAATTCTTTTCTGATGACCGGAAGCAGCGCATCCAGCTTCATATCAAACCGTGGCTTTGATGTGCCTTTTTCTTCAGCGGTTTTAATTTCCTCCCAGTATTCTTTTGTTTTAATAAGCATTTCGCGAATCATAGCAGCATTGGCCATTCTTGTTAAGGGAGGTTTCTTTTGTGAACCGTAAGATGCTTTTGGATTTTCACCAAAGGCAATTTTCATGGCAGCGGGCGCCTTGATAATCATATCATCCACAACAGTCCCAAATGTCTTAATGGCAGCGAACTGCCCCCCGATCACATTACCGCTGCCCGGGCCGGTAACGGCGGTTGTCACACCCCCCATTATGGCGTCACGGAAGGCGCCGCATCCCGGGTTAATACCGTCAATACCGCGAAGATGCGGTGTCATGGGATCAGAAAGCTCATTAACATCGTCACCTTCGGAACGAATACCCTCTTCAATCATACCAATATGGCAATGACCATCAACAAGGCCCGGTGTTACAAGCAAACCCTCAGCGTCAATGATACTGCAATCATTACCGGGCTCCACATCCATACCGACGCTGACAATGGTGCCGTTTTCAACTAAAACGGATCCCATTGGATAGTTTGTTCCTTCCATAGTCATGATATAGCCATTTTTAATCAAAAGCCTCATTTTCAACCGCCCTTTTTATAAAGTTTGCCATCCTTAAATACTGCTTTTACATTAGACAATGTCTCCATATTATCCAATGGATTCTCGTCGATAACAATAATATCCGCTGCTTTTCCATTCTCAATCGTTCCGTAGAGCTTGTCTATATTCAATAATTTCGCTGCATTTCCGGTTGAATAAACGATGGCGTCCATCGGTTTAACGCCATATTCTGTCATCAGTTTCAGCTCAAACCAGGTAGCTTCATGCGGATTGAGCGGTGTTCCGCCATCCGTGCCCAGCGCTATTTTTACGCCGGCCCGATAGGCTTTTTTAAAGCTTTCAATATGGCTTGGGCCGACGGCATCAGACTTTCGAACGGCATACTCGGGGATACCCGCTTTCAGACCGTTCTTGCTGATATAGAAAGGCGCGACCAGGGTCGGCACCAGGAAGGTTCCTTTTTTCAGCATTAAATCAATAATCTCATCTGTCAGGAAAATTCCGTGCTCAACTGAATCTACCCCCGCTTTGACTGCATCCAGTATACCCTGTGAGCCCTGAGCGTGCGTAGCGGTCTTTTTCCCTGCTTTATGAGCCTCTTCAATAATTGCCTGCATCTCCTCAAAGGAAAACTGCTGGGAGCCCGGTTCAACCAATGGTGTCATTACACCGCCGGTAGCCATAAACTTTACACAATCAACGCCTTTTTTAATTAACGTACGGGCTGCTTTTCTGCATTCATCCACGCCATCGCACTCCAGACCCATAAACCAGCCATGTCCTCCCGTCATGCAAAGGTTCGGACCGGAACAAACAATACCGGGTCCATATGTAAGCCCTTTACGGATAGCGTCTCTGAATTTGACATCAAAATAATTCTCACAGCCCAGGGAGCGGACATAGGTGACTCCGGAACAAAGATATCGATCCAGCCTTTCCAGACATCCCAGTGTCTTTTCAACATCATTCAGATCCCGGTAGTATGGAAAAGGATCGGCAACAGGCGGCATGTCCAAATGGATATGACAGTTGATCATACCCGGCATCACTGTCTGATTGCTGTAATTGTATACCATGCAATCATCGGGAACCATTTCCATACTTCGAATATCCGAAATTTTTCCGTCTTCTATAACAATTCCCGCATTCCTTATGGGTTCTTTTCCTGTTCCATCAATTAAAAGGCCGGTTTTAATAAACAATCTCACCATCATTTACCTCCTGTTATACCAAATGGCATGCAACATGATGTCCCGGTGAAACCTCCTTCAACTCGGGATCCATATTATGGCATTCGGGTTTTACAAATCCGCACCGGGGTGCAAAACGGCAGCCTGGCTTGGGATTAATTGGACTTGAGACTTCTCCCTTGATAATCTGTCGCTTCTTCTTATACGCGCTTGCGTGAGGAATGGGAATCGCAGCAAGCAACGCTTTTGTGTATGGATGAAGCGGATTTTCAAACAGCTCATCACTGGACGCCTTTTCCGCCAACTTACCCAGATACATGACCGCAATATCATTGGATATATGTTTAACCACCGACAAATCGTGCGTTATGAATATGTAGGAAAGAATTTTCTCCTGCTGAATGTCCATCATCAGATTCAATATTTGCGCCTGAATCGATACATCCAAAGCAGAAACCGGTTCATCACAGACGATGAATTTCGGATTTAAAGCCAACGCGCGGGCGATACCGATTCTCTGCCGCCTGCCGCCGTCGAGCTCATGGGGATAGGCGTTGGATAGCCTTTCAGCCAGGCCTACAGTTTGCATCATTTGGCTCACCCGTTCCTGCATCTCACTTTTCGAACGGCATACCCTGTTGACGCGAAGCGGTTCAGCGATGATGGCGGATACGGTCATTCGCGGATTTAGGCTTGAATACGGATCCTGGAAAATGATCTGCATTTCCTTACGGACACTTTTCATTTCTTCATTGTTCAATTTAAGAATGCTTCTATCTTGAAATATAACCTCGCCGGAAGTTGGTTCTATCAGTCGCAGAACTGCTCTGCCGAGAGTGGATTTACCGCAGCCGGATTCGCCGACAACACCCAGCGTACTGCCGCGTTTTATATTCAAGGTCACGTCATCTACGGCATGCACCAAACCTTTGCTTGTATTAAAGAATTTTACCAAATGGTTAATATGCAAAATTGTTTCACTCATTTGCTCCTCCAGGGGATACATTCCCGAAATTCTTGTCAAATAAAAGGCACTTGACCCTGTGCGATCCATTATAACAAACTTCTATTTCTCCGGATTTACACCGGTCGAAGGCTTTCGGGCATCTGGGATGAAACTTGCAGCCTTGCGGAAGATCCGTTGGGTCGGGCATTAACCCGTTAATCGGATGTAACCTGGCTGTTTTTTTGGTCAGATCAGGAATGCTTCCGAACAAACCATCCGTATAAGGATGATGCGGCAGTGTTTTGTCGAATATGTCGTCCAAGGAGCCATATTCAATGATTTCACCGGCATACATCACTGCAACCGTATCGCAGATCTCAGCCACAATGCCCAGATCATGCGTAATCAGTATCATTGAGGTTTCAAGCTTGTCCTTCAAATCGTCCATCATATTCAGAACCTGTGCCTGAATGGTTACGTCCAGTGCGGTTGTAGGTTC
>CAZSVI010000090.1:0-15440 GCA_964610205.1 uncultured Oscillospiraceae bacterium | reverse complement strand
GGGTACGGACGAGCCGACCGGTGAGCAAATCCGGGAACTTCTGGACAAGGAAGTACATAAGGTAAATAAAATGCTGGTATTGTATAAATATATAAGAAACTTGAACATCCGGGATGAGGAGTTTGAGAAAACCACAACGAAAAAAATTATCCGGCAGTATAAACAGGGGTAAAAGGTGATCTTCTCATACATTAAACCGGAACAAGGTTACGTCTCCGTCTTTCATAATATATTCCTTACCCTCGGAGCGTACAAGCCCATGTTCTTTGGCGCTGTTTAAGGAACCTGCCTTTATCAGGTCATCATAAGCTACTATTTCAGCCCGGATAAAGCCGCGTTCAAAATCACTGTGTATCTTACCGGCGGCCTGAGGTGCTTTTGTACCCTTTTCTATAGTCCATGCACGCACCTCAGGCTCTCCTGCCGTTAAAAAACTAATAAGCCCCAGCAGCTTATAGCTGGCTTTAATCAAACGGTCAAGTCCGGACTCGGAAAGCCCAAGCTCTGAAAGAAACATGTTTTTTTCAGCATCCTCCAATTGTGCTATTTCTTCTTCAATTTCGGCGCATATTGTCATTAGTTCGGCATTCTCCGTGTCAGCATAAGCTGTAAGCTCATTAAGATATGGGTTTATACCTGAAGAATCCAGATCATCCTCAGATATATTGGCACAGTAAATCAAAGGCTTTGATGTCAATAAAAACAACTGTCGTATGTATTTCCGCCACTCGTCATCCATCTTCATGGAACGGACAGGCTGATTGGACTCAAGATGTCCTTTAATGCTCTCCAAAAACTCCGCTTCCGCAAGATACTTTTTGTCTCCGGTTTTCATCTGTTTTCTGACCCTGTCGATTCTTTTATCAAGGACCTCCAGATCGGCAAAAATCAGTTCAAGATTGATAGTTTCAGTATCCCGGACAGGATCAATGGAACCGTCAACATGTATGATGTTTGAATCTTCAAAGCATCTTACTACGTGAATAATAGCATCAACTTCGCGGATATGGGATAAAAACTTGTTTCCAAGTCCTTCACCTCTGCTGGCTCCTTTAACAAGTCCTGCTATATCGACAAATTCGATAGTGGTATGCGTAATTTTTTTAGGGTGAAACATTTCCGCGAGACGATCCAGCCGATCGTCCGGAATGCTTACCACACCAATATTGGGATCGATAGTACAGAAAGGATAATTGGCGCTTTCGGCGCCGGCTTTCGTTATTGCGTTAAAAAGCGTGCTCTTCCCGACATTTGGCAATCCTACAATACCAAGCTTCATTTTTTTCTTCCCTTTCATTTATGATTGGAATTCCATACACATTATAACTGATACAAAATGATTTGTTAACCGGTAAATAGTATTTTATTAAAATCCCCTTATGCCCCATGCCTCTATAGAGGGGGATAGGAGTCCTATCTGCGGGGGCTCACTTTATTCTAATCCCATAAATCTTTTTCGCATAGGTTCCCACAACCACCATGTCGTTAAATATGGCCGGAGATGCTTCCACATTCAATCCGACGGATAGGGTATCCAGAATATCCCCGCTTTTTGGATCCATCAGATGCATTTTCCCTGCGAAATCACAGAAGATCATATAGGTTTTGCCATCCTGTGATATAAAATCAACGGGGGAGCTCCAGCTATAATTATCCAGTTCCCGTACCCATATCTCTTTGCCGGTTTCTTTGTCAAGAGCCACCATTTTGCCGCGTTGGGTGTCGCCTGTTTTTGCTATATTGAATATTACTATATTGGAAATATCGTTTTTACCCAACACAGGAGTTGATAAAAGGCCGCCGTTTACACCGGACTGGTAAATGCAGCTATAACTCTTTTCCCAGACCAGCTCGCCGGTTAAAGCGTTAAATTTTCTGAGCTGGCAGTCGGCAAAAGCCGGTTTAGGCTGTTCCAGACATCTTAAGTCCGCTTCATTTCCGGTATAAAGGAAAACTCCTTTGTCGGTTTCTTCAAGAACGATGGTGCTGTCTGTGTCATCTTTCACATTCGCAATCCAAACCGGTTCCATTGTGTTTATATCAATGCATTGAAGCATCCCGCCGTTATCGGCAAGATACAGATAGTTTCTGTAGAATACGGGAGAGTTTTCATAACCGATGTTCGGATCGAAGATGGGTTCGTATCTGTATTTTGTTATTTCAGGGTTTATCATAAGGCTTCCGGTATCACGATTAAATTGGGTGTTCATCTTTATCCTGTACAGAAGACCGTTTTCACCGGGCTGAATCAGTGTGTCGGTATTTTTATCCAATAGGCCCGATGGATCGAATGCCCCCCAAATTCGGAAGGCTTCCGGGGTTGTACCGGTGATTGAGAATATTTCCGTTTGATCAATAAGGCTGAATATTCTGTATTTGAGGTAGCCGAATTTATCTCCGTTTTGATGGATTCCCTGACCCGTATATAAAATGGGATACCCTCTCGGATCTATCATACCCGTACCTTTTGTGGGGAAACCGATTTCGATAGGGTTTCTCGTCTGTTTTCCATCTTTAAGATTTAAAAAATAGATATTTCCATCAAGAGTAGGATAAATAACCTCTACAAGGTTGGTATCCTTTAGCGAAGGGTCGATATTCATAAGTTTTCTGATGTCTTCTTCCCAGCGAATGATCAAAGGCTGTCCTGTCCAGCCGACACCGGGCCAGTATGAACTCCCATTGTTAACCGAACCGATTTCCTTTATCCAGACAAGCTCGAGTTTTTTTTCGGTAACCTGCCGTACGCCATAGGCAGCATTATTACGGTAGTGATTTCCTCTGAAGGTTGTGATTCCTTCAACCTTGGTATAATCATCGGCCGAACCAAAAGAGATATTCGGATTTGATACGGGAATGTTGATTGGATCGTATTCCGTAAAATGCCAGAATTTCAATATGTCAGTACCAAAGGTTTTCTCCTTTATATATTCAGGACAGTAATTACCCGCACCATATACGGCTGGAGTGTCCGGGTTTACTGTTGCGGGGTTTACCGGCTCCGGAGCAGGAGTGGGTGTTAAGGGTTTTGGTATGGGTGTGGGGGTGGCAGCAGCATCGGATGTACCGGCCTGTATCTGGGCATGTGTCCCTTCCCCTGTGGTTTTCGTTTCAGGAGAAGTAACAATTCCGGGATCGGAAACGGGTTTTTGACCTGTTAAATTATTTGACGTTAGTTTTAGTATAATAGAAGCTATTATTGTTAAGAGAATTAAAATAAATAAAGTACGTTTGATTTTCATGATTAATTATTACAAGGTTACATAAGGAATCCTTGCTTTGTCCTTTCTTAATTTTTCTTAAGTGGATGAATATACTTATGTATTGTAACATATAGCAAAGGCAGGCTGCAATCAAAAACAAACAAGTGATTAATTCCGTAACCGTACGTTCCTTACCTCTAAACGCTCACAAATTGTTAAATTATGGGTATATCAGTACCATATAAATATGTAAAGGTAAGCCTAAAAAATTAAGTAAACATAAGAAAAAGCATGGATGAATATTCCCTGTACGAAAAGAGGGAGAAAACGGTATGAAAAATAGCCTCATATAGCAAAACTGGAATTGACAGGTATAGTTTTTTATAGTATCATATTAGAAGCCACTAGAAAATTAATGAAATTTAATTTGAATATCATACCACATAATAGGCATATAAATATATATCAATATATTTATTATAATAAATATCCACAAAAGGCTTGAGGACAAGCACAATTTATAGGGGGTGCCAGTTATGTTGAAAAAATGGTGGTTTTATGTAATTGTAGCGGTTGTTATAATACTTATAGCAGTCCCGTTATCGACCATCGCAAGCTTGAATAAATCCGTTTATGATTTAGGTTTTAATTATGTAAAACTCGACGATCCTTTAACGGAAATAGCAAAGAAAAATGTCTACTACGAAGCAGCAACGCAAACACTGGAAATTGAGATCAATCAGGACTTTATCAATTCAATGTTACGGGATCAGTTAGCCCAGTTGGACTTGGGGCTGCCCGATAAACTGACTATTCAGGAAGCGGCTTTTAATACATCAGATCAGCGTCTATATATCAATGCAAAATACGGATCGATTAATTTACCCATCAGCGCAAAAGTTAATATTGTGACAAATGATTCAGGTATTACTGTTTCAGCAGATAATTTTAATTTAGGTCAGAAAAAGGCGCCGGGGTATGTAACAAAAATGATACCTAAGGATCAGCTGACGTTTTCTTTTCAATATTCGGATCTCGCAGATCTCGGCATACCATTGGTATTTTCCGTTAAGGACATTAAGTACAGCACAGGAAATATTAATGTATTCGTTGAGTTGAATGCAGACAAAATAAAAGAAATGGCAAGGGATTATCGTAATGAACTGCAGCTTTCCATTAACGACTTGAAGAGAGATCAGTCAGAAACCGTAAAAACCTTTATTGACAGAGTTCTTGCTGAAGGCCTTTTATCCGACAAAAATGTAAATGATCTCGTTGATAAGATTCTGGATAATGAAGAACTTGTAAACAGTGCTATTCTGTTTGCGCTCGCTCCGGATCTGGATAAATACTCAAAGGGTCTTGAAGAATACAGCCAGGCTGTTGTCGACTGGGTTGCTCCGATATCCGGTCTGAGTTTTGAAGGTTCCCTTGAAGAAATTGTAGAAGGTATCCTTTACAATGCTGAACTTAAGGATATGCTTGCCTGGTTTATTCCCGCCGCGACTCTTACAGATTATGCAGATACTGCGGATACATATTATACGGTTTATAAGGAAGCACAGGGTTCACTTACTACATTGGGTATTGCCCTTGAAAACGGTGATATTGAAATGGCTGTGCGTCAGATCGTTGCCGACAAGGATCTGTATAAGGCGTTAACAACGGTTATGCCTGCCGATTCAGTGAATTATTATATTTCATCCATTTCAGGTTACTATAACATGTATGTTGATATTACTAAATCATTGACAGAAGCACTGGCAGCCATACCGGATGACAAAATCACCGAATATGTACAGGAAGCTATTAAATACGTGTATCAGATTGATGAAGGTCAGCAGAATCTGCTGAATATACTTACCAGTATTGATACCAAAGTAGTGCAGGATATAGTGGCATATTGTAACAGTGATGAAGGCGTTATTCATGATTATATCAGCATGATTAACCCTACAGATTATGATGTATTCATGCTGTATGTTGATAATCTTGATACTGTAAAAGCAGATATAATCAAATCCATCAAAGGTGCGGATATAGATGCTGTTAAGGAAGGCGCCGATATTATCAACGATATTAACGATGACCTTATGTATGTATTAAAGCTTTTAAGAAATCAGGATTATGAAAAGGCCGGAGACGCAATGGGCAAAATCAGTTTTGACAAAGCAGACAGCTTTATAAAGAAACAAACAGGTCAGTTATAACGAGGGACTAAGATGTCACCCACCTCTATAGGAGGAGCGGGTATCGGTTACCTTTGATCCAGGTGGTGAGCATATCTCACGCCTCAATATAACGGTATAATAAATAAGTATATATATATAAAGTATAAGGGGGTCCCTCGGAATTATTCCGGGGGTTCTTTTTTAAATTTGCGTTTATCACATGGTAACTCATTTCGAGCTGAAAATGTGAGTGAAATAAGCCGGAACCGCTCTTGTATAAGGAAAAGGAATGTGTTATAATCATAAATAATATTTTTGGGTAAAATAAACAGAAGCGAGTAAATACCGCATAGTTTGCACAGGCGGCAAGCTTCCGGTATAAAATATAACATAAAAACGCGATGAAAGAGCCAGTAGCTTGTTCCCGCTTTTGTCAGAGATAGGATGTCGTCGGCTGAAAGCATCCTTCTAAATGGAATAGTGTGAATTTCTCTCCGGAGCAGTATTTTTGAAAGGATAGTTGGTTTTCCGTAAAATGCAGAAGAGTTTATTTACGGAAAAACAGACAAACCAATTAGAAAATGCCGGTTTCCCTCCGTTATGGGGTTGAGTGCATACAGGTTCAGTATGAACATAGGTGGTACCGCGGAGTTTTCGCTTCGTCCTATTTTGGATGAAGCGTTTTTATTTTCGCAAAAGCTTTTTGAGAAGAGTGCGGACTGCCGGAGATGACAGTCTTATGTCAATTATTTTGTTAAGCTTTTTTGGTGTGAGGAGTTAAGTTATATATGCGGCACAAAGCTTTGAAAGGAGTATGGAAATGAAAGAACAATTACAGGCTATTGCCGATGAAGCACTGGCTATGCTAAAGAATGTTCGGAGTATGAAGGAACTGGAGGAAATAAGAGTTCTGTTTTTAGGCAAGAAGGGGAAACTTACCGGAATTTTAAAGGGTATGGGTTCCCTGACCGCAGAAGAGCGGCCCCTTGCGGGACAATTGGCAAATGACGTAAGACATCGGTTGGATGATGCGGTTCTTAAGGCAAAAAACAGTCTTTTGGATAGTGAGAGGGGAAAAAAAATTGCCCGTGAAACAATTGATGTTACAATGCCTGGGACATTTTTTCCAAGAGGCAGAAAGCATCCGTTGACTCTTGTCCTGGATGAGATAAAGGATGTTTTCATCGGAATGGGTTATGAAATTGCCGAAGGTCCTGAAGTGGAACTGGATTATTATAATTTTGAGGCCTTGAATATCCCGAAGAACCATCCGGCAAGAGATACACAGGATAGCTTCTATATCAATGAAAAAGTGGTATTAAGAACGCAAACATCCCCTGTTCAGGTAAGGGTAATGGAACAAAAGAAACCTCCGATAAAAATAATCTGTCCGGGGCGTGTTTACCGTTCTGATCCTGTGGATGCCACTCATTCCCCAATATTCAATCAGGTAGAAGGGCTTGTGGTGGATAAAGGTGTTACTATGGGTGATTTGATTGGAACGTTGCAGCTTTTTGCCAGGTGTATCTTCGGAGAGGAAGCAAAAATCCGGTTGCGTCCGCACCACTTTCCTTTCACCGAACCAAGCGCTGAAGTGGATGTTTCTTGCTGGAACTGCAAAGGGAAAGGCTGTAGAATCTGCAAGAACGAAGGCTGGATTGAAATACTTGGAGCCGGTATGGTTCATCCCAAAGTATTGAAAATTTGCGGAATCGATCCCCAGGTATACAGTGGATTTGCTTTTGGCCTGGGTGTTGAAAGAACAGCAATGGGAAGGTTTAACATTAATGATTTAAGGCTTTTATATGAGAATGATATGCGTTTTTTAAAACAGTTTTAGATTGGAGTGATATAAAATGAAAGCACCACTTTCCTGGTTAAAGGATTTTGTTGAAATACAGGTTGATATGAAAACATACGCCCATGCATTAACTCTTTCGGGCAGTAAAGTGGAAGGGATAGAAGACCCGGGCGCTTCCATAAGCAAGGTTGTCATTGGAAAGATTCTTTCAATGGAGCCGCATCCGGATGCCGATAAGCTTAAAGTTACACAGGTGGATGTTGGAACGGAGGTGTTGCAGGTAGTAACTGGTGCTCCAAATGTAAAAACGGGTGATTATATTCCCCTGGCTTTACCCGGGGCAAAGCTTCCCGGAGGTGAAGTCAAACCTTCAAAATTGCGTGGAATTGAATCTTTTGGGATGATGTGTTCCATTAATGAATTGAACCTGACACGGGATTACTTGCCTGACGCTCCCGAGTATGGCGTATATGTTTTTCAGAATGAACCCAAAGTGGGTAAGGATGTTGTTGAAGTTTTAGGACTTGAACCTGTTGCGGATTTTGAAATAACATCGAACCGT
The DNA here is from genome assembly GCA_964610205.1 of uncultured Oscillospiraceae bacterium. GTDB lineage: Bacteria > Bacillota > Clostridia > DSM-8532 > DSM-8532 > CAZSVI01. The sequence continues at coordinate 7,703 of CAZSVI010000090.1, read as the reverse complement.
CCGGATTGTTTGAGTATAGTTGGTCTTGCATTGGAATCTGCGGTTACATTAGGCAGTACATTCGTAAGACCTGCCATATCGGTCAAAGAGGAAGGAGCAGGCAAAGCCTCCGACTATATATCGGTTTCCATTGATAACACTGAACTTTGCAGCCGTTATGCCGCCCGGGTTGTTACGGATGTCAGGATTGGTCCTTCGCCGGACTGGATGCAAAAACGTCTGGCAGCGGCGGGTATGCGGCCCATAAATAACATTGTGGATATTACGAATTATGTCATGCTGGAGATGGGGCAGCCTATGCATGCTTTTGATTTGCGGTGTGTTCAGGGAGATGAAATAATAGTCAGAACCGCGCTCGAAAATGAAAAAATTATAACCCTTGACGGACAGGAGCGCAAACTGGATGCATCCATGCTGGTGATTTCCGATAAAAACCGTCCTGTTGCTATTGCCGGCGTTATGGGTGGTGAAAATTCCGAGGTTACCGCAAACACAGCAACACTATTATTGGAATCCGCCAATTTTAACGGCGCTTCGGTGCGTATCACAAGCAAAAAGGTGGGGATTAGAAGTGAAGCCTCCGGCCGTTTTGAGAAGGGGCTGGATGTTGAAAATGTAATTTCCGCTGTCAACCGGGCCGCACAGCTTATAGAGGAACTTGGCGCAGGCAAGGTGGTTCCGGGTATTGTGGACTGTTATCCGGTAAAAGCACAGCCTGTAAATATCAAACTGGATGCAGACAATATCAATCGCCTGCTTGGAACCGGCATTGACAGGGAATGGATGCTTAATCTGTTCGAAAAACTGGAATTCGGAGTTGAACGGGAGTCAATGATGCTATCAGTACCATCATTCAGGTCTGATATCCATGAAGAGGCGGATTTGGCCGAGGAGATAGCCCGTTTTTATGACTATAATAATATTGAAGCCACACTCCTTTCGGGAAAAGCGTCCACAATGGGAAGAAAAACCTTCCATCAGAAGATGGAGGAATTTGTTAAACAGCAGATGCTGGCCAGCGGTCTTTATGAAACATATACGTACTCCTTTACGAGCATGAAAGTTTTTGACAAACTGAACCTGCCTGCCGGACATGAGCTCAGGAATACGGTTGTAATAACAAACCCGCTTGGAGAAGATTTCAGTATTATGCGTACAACGACCATATCCGAAATGCTTCAGATAATAAAAACAAATTACAACCGCAAGGTGGAAGAAGGCCGGTTCTTTGAATTGTCCAATATATATATTCCTGTTGAAGGGGAAGACCTTCCGGATGAAAAGAGAATCCTGACTCTCGGGCTGTATGGAAAGGCGGACTTTTACTTACTGAAGGGGATTATTGAACAGTTATTTACGCAAATGAATATACACGATGTTGAATTTTCTCCGGAGAAAGATCATCCGGTTTTCCATCCCGGAAAAACCGCAAAAATAACCATTGGAAATACGCATGTTGGATATCTGGGAGAGATCCATCCACAGGTAGCTGAGAATTTTGAATGTCCCTTAAAAACATATATTGCAGTATTGGAAACAGATCCTGTTATAGAAAAAGCGGATATGGTCAGGGAATATAAAACCCTGCCGCGATATCCCGCAATAAGCCGTGATATCGCGATGCTGGTTAAAGAGGAAGTGCCGGTAAGAGACATAGAAAAGGTTCTGAAGCAGCGGGGGGGCAAAATTCTGGAGGAAATCCGCCTGTTCGATGTGTACAAGGGCGAACAGGTTCCCGAAAGCATGAAGAGTGTAGCGTACACATTAACCTTCCGCTCACTCGAAAAAACACTTGTGGATGAAGAGGTTAACACAGTGATGGATAAAATTCTGCATGGCCTGAAAACAAATCTGAACGCAGCTTTACGTGAATAATCGGAGTGGTATCTTAAAGATGGGTGCGGAAATTTGAATTAGTATAATGCGGATAACCGTGAGCGGACATTTTAAAATGTCCGCTTTTTTGTCTATTTACCTAATAATTAAATATTTATATATCATTTCATATACAAGCAGTGAACTCGTTCAGCTAAAGCTGAGCATCGGAAATTCGGTGAAGGATTCTACCTCCACCGAAGCGGGGGTATTAGAAATTTGATAAAAACAAGTTCAAGTGTCAATAATATAACTGATTATGGGTATACTACAAAGCACGGCAAATAAAGTTTGTTTGCCTGAAAAGGAGTTTGCATGCAGCAATTATATAAGCGAATACCCCGGCATATTGGTATAATTCCTGATGGCAACCGCAGGTGGGCAGTTGAGCACAACAAGGAAAAATATGAAGGATATGATTATGGAATTAAATCAGGATTCCAGCTATATGAAATATGCAGAAATCTGGGTATTCAGGAGATAAGCTTTTACGGGTTTACCCAGGATAATACAAAGCGCCCTAAAATACAGACAGAAGCGTTTCAGAAAGCCTGTGTCGATGCGGTTATGGAATTATCCGACAGGGATGCGAACCTGTTGGTTATCGGTGACGCACACTCGCCATCGTTTCCGGAGTCTTTACTTCCCTTTGCTAATAAAAGGGTGTGCTATGGGAAAGGGTTAATAAATATAAATTTCCTTGTGAACTATAGCTGGAGTTGGGATTTGTATCAGGCTTTTAAAAATAAGGATGTCTGCGCCGGAAAAAGTGATTTCCTAAGACAACTCGGTTCTTCCGATATACCCATTATCGACTTGATTATCAGATGGGGAGGAAGGTGCAGACTCAGTGGTTTTTTACCCATTCAATCTGTTTATTCCGATTTTTATATTATAGACAAATATTGGCCTGATTTTACTCCTGAACAATTTTATGAGGCTTTGGACTGGTATCAGACACAGGATATTACCCGTGGGGGATAGGCCCTTCATATACGGACAACAGGGACGGTATAGTCCTGATCACCGGTACGCTGGGCAGGATCGGAATACCCCAATACATAGGTGTTTGTCGAACGGATATCATATTCAAACATTTCTCTGGAAAGGCCGGTTAACTGGTTCCGGTGATTCGATACTTTTATAATAAGGGGCAGGGATGCTTTCTTTTGTATCTGCTGAAGCAACTCCCGTCCTTTTTCATTAAATCCCAATACACGCAGATACCCACAGGATCCATCCTCAAGAAAGCTTTTTAGTTGGGTTTTTGAAATTCCCAATAATAAATCCATAACTATTCTTTTAATTCTTGTGTATGGATACCTGCTTGTTGAAACCGATTCAATCAAATCTTCCAGAGTTCCGGTTTGCATTGCGCTTGAAATCAACCTGTTTTCAAGACCTTCCTGAACATCAGGAACATTTTTCAGGGACTCGGCATCCATTGTGCGGAGACGATGAAGAATGATGCTGGAGAAAGCTTCCGGAAAAACGGGTCCCCTGTTGTTCATAAAGCATTTCTGCAATATATTTTGCGTTGAAAGGGGAAGGTTTCCTGATAAAAGCGGATTACTAAGGGAACCACCCTGACCGATATAATTGCGTATGGATGTAGCACTGGAAAATGATGAAGCGATATTGGTATCCTGATGTAATGACCCCATCCTTTTTACTGTTACCGGCTGAATACTGCTTTTCATTTTTTTTAGTGCCTTTAGATATTCAATTGCGAGTATATTATTGGATTGAGATATAATGTTTTCAGGCAACTCACGAAGATATGCCATAAGCGCTTTTTCCCTTGCGGCCGGGAATGAGAGACCGCTTTTCAGATGTTTTTTCAGGAGGGACTTGAATTCAGACGGTTCATCCCGGAGTATGGATGCAATACGCCATAGGGATCCAATCTCTCCCTGTTCGCTCCCAAAGCATAAGAAGTCTACAATCCCGGTATGATGAAGCATACGTACGGCTCCATACGCGAATAGCTCTGCGGAGGCACAGGAAAAAACAACGGGCAATTCCAGTACAAGATCGACTCCCGCCTGTAAAGCCATGCTCGCCCTTGCCCATTTATCAACAATGGCCGGTTCACCCCTTTGGACAAACTGTCCGCTCATTACGCAAAGTGTATGCGTAGTGTTTATTTTGTCACGGGATGCCTCTATATGGTAAACATGCCCTGAATGTAACGGGTTATATTCAGAGATAATACCTAAAACCTTCATTATGTTTTCCTTTGCCTGAATTGTATTCTAAAAGCTTTAAGCCGTAATATTCAGCTTGACAATGAGATAACCCGATAAATCCAAATCATTGCAGTATTAATTATAATAGGTTGAGGTAAGAATAACAAGGGAGGAATAAAAAAGTATGTCGGAAAAAGTGGTTGAAGCGATCCGCAGCGGTATCGTTGAGAGTATTCATACAGGAAACATTGCCGTGGTAAATAGTAATGGGCAGCTTATCTATTCGTATGGTTGTCCGAAACAGATTTGTTATTTCCGATCATCAGGAAAACCGTTTATTCTTTTATCCCATCTCACAAAAAAAATAAATCAGGCTTTTGGTTTCACTTTGCAGGAATTGGCCATAATGGCTTCATCACACAACGGCAGCGCTAAACATGTTGAAATACTCGGTAATATAGCAGAAAAGCTGGGAGTAAAGGAAGGTGAGCTGACCTGTGGTGTGAGAGAACCTTATGGATTAAGGGAAAAGTTTGAATTGTACGGGAGTGGAAAAGTCCCCGGACAATTTCATAATAACTGCTCAGGAAAGCATTTGGGAAATATTGCTGAATGTAAAGCGGTGGGGCTTTCCTGGGACAATGTTAACGACATCAGTCATCCTGTTCAAAAAGATATACTGAAAGTGATTGCTGAATTTTCAAGCTACCCGGAAGAATTAATCCATATCGGGGTGGATGGATGCGGAGTTCCTGTTTTTGGAGTGCCTTTATCAAATATGGCGCTGGCTTATGCACGTTTGTTCAATATAAGGTTTATGGATGGTAAATACAAGGATGAACAGCGGATCCTGTATGAGGCGATAACAATGTATCCGGACATGATCGCCGGGGATGATCGGTTGGACACGGAGCTTATCCGTCTTACAAAAGGAGATCATTTTGGGAAAATGGGAGCGGATGGAGTTTTTTGTGTCAGTATTCAATCCCGGGAGTTGGGTATCGCAATAAAAATACAGGATGGAAGTGTAAGAGCCGTTGATCCTGTCATTGTTGAGGTGTTTAAGCAGATTCAGTCACTTTCCGCCGAAAACCTTGAAAAGCTGAACAGGTTCCATTATGTGCCTGTAAAAACGTGGCAGGGACAGACGGTAGGTATTATCAACCCGGTGTTTTTATTAAAAAGTTACCAGCGTTAAAGGTATAATCGGTTTAAAATTTTGCAGGTAAAAATTTTCTTGACATTAAATCAGAATATTGGTAAAATAAATAAAATATCATAAAGACCGTGATAGGGAATAGTAGGTATTAAGATTCCTTCCAGAGAGCTGTTGGATGGTGCGAAACAGCAGGTGATTATTATTGAACTGGCCCTGGAGTTGCCTTCTGAAATAATAGTAGGAAAGGACGGAAGCCCATCGTTAATAGGGCAGGATATCGGTACGATTAAACCTGTATCTGAAGCAAAAGAGTGGTTAAATGATCCTTCGTCTCTTGGCGAAGTTTTTTTTAATTCAGATCCATGGATTAATCCATCGGTATTTTATAAGTGTATTCCTTAAGGAATAAACAAGAGTGGTACCGCGGAAGTTCCCTTTCGTCTCTTATATTTTAGAGATGAAGGGGTTTTTATTTTTACTGGTTCTTATCAAACACTAGGAGTGCGCTTGGAAAAATGGGCGAAAAGCTGCGTGCTTGACTTTTCGAGCGGACTTCAAGCGGCACGTTGTACACAAAACGCATAAGGCAGGCGCTTTAGCGCCCGCGTTTTGGATCGCGGTTCACGCAAGCGCTGATTGAAACTAAGGTGTATCATCAAGGAGGGTTTATTATGAATTGGTCAAAGTACAAAAAATACCCGGCAATGAATCTTACGAACAGAATGTGGCCCGGAAAAACGATTGAAAAGGCTCCAATATGGTGCAGCGTTGACCTGAGGGATGGTAACCAGGCTCTGCCCGTTCCAATGAGTGTTGAGAAAAAGCTGAAAATGTTTAAGCTGCTGAAAATACTGGGATTCAAAGAAATAGAAGTAGCGTTCCCTTCGGCTTCCAATACTGATTACCGATTTGTCCGGACCATTATTGAAGGCGGCTTTCTGGATGATGATACGATGATTCAGGTTTTAACACAATCCCGGGAGCATCTGATTCAAAAGACGATGGAATCAATTAAAGGTACGAAACAGGCAATTGTTCATTTATACAATTCAACATCGGAACAGCAGAGGAGAATAGTGTTTAAAAAGGATAAACAGGAGATTATAAGAATTGCCCTGGAAGGAGCACAATTGATTAAACGACTGAGCGGAGACTGCAACACGGATATCCGTCTGGAATACTCGCCTGAAAGTTTTACCGGTACGGAAATGGACTTTGCCCTAGAAGTTTGTGAAGTGGTTTTAAATGAATGGCAGCCTTCTCCGGAGAGAAAAGTAATCATTAACCTTCCAGCTACTGTCGAGATGGCGACTCCCAATGTTTATGCCGATCAGGTTGAATGGTTTCATAATCATATCAGCTGCAGAGATAGTATTATTTTATGCGTCCATGCTCATAATGACCGGGGAACAGGCGTTGCCGCTACAGAACTGGCAATAATGGCCGGGGCCGATCGGGTTGAAGGCACATTATTCGGCAATGGGGAGCGAACAGGAAATGTGGATATTATTAATATGGCTATGAATCTTTATTCACAGGGCATTGATCCGGAACTAAACATATTGGATATGGACATGATTATTAAGGCATATGAAGAATGTACGGCGCTCAGGGTTCATGAACGACATCCGTATGCTGGTGAATTGGTTTTTACAGCATTTTCAGGTTCTCATCAGGATGCTATTAATAAAGGTTTTCAGTATGCAAGGGATAATAAACCGGAGTATTGGGATGTACCGTATCTTCCCATTGATCCGTCGGATATCGGAAGGCAGTATGAAGCCATAATCCGTATTAACAGTCAGTCAGGTAAGGGGGGGGTTGCGTTTGTTATGGAGCATGAGTTTGGTTACCATCTGCCCAAGGCAATGCATCCTGAATTTGGAGGTATCATAAAACGTAAATCAGATGAGGGGGGGAAAGAATTATCACCTGAAGAAATAATGGAAGTTTTCAGAGATAATTATCTGGATGCGGAAGGTCCTTTTCATCTGTCGGATTATAGTATCGAGAGCCGTGGTAATACGGTTACCGTACAGGCTGGACTTATCGTGGATCAGGAGGCAAAAGCCATATCAGGAAAGGGCAATGGACCCATATCGGCATTCTTTGACGCGCTAAGGAATACAGGAATTACCCGTTACCGTTTTGAAGCTTATGAAGAGCATGCATTATCCAGTGGCGCGGATGCTGAAGCGGTATCCTATATCCAGTTGGCCGTTGGTGATAAAACAGTTTTTGGTGTCGGTAAAGATATGAATACAACAACAGCATCTTTTAAGGCGATTATATGCGCATTAAACAGATTAGCTCAAAAATAGCAGTTATGTTGCTGTATTTCCGCAATTGCCTGTCACCTGTATAAATTATAAGATACGAGAAGTAAGTTTTTTTTAAAAATAATTGCAATGTAAAATGTTCCATGATATAATCCTGTTTTCGACACTTGAAGTAAAAAATAAAGAGCGAAGCCGGCTTAA
>CAZSVI010000089.1:0-15590 GCA_964610205.1 uncultured Oscillospiraceae bacterium | reverse complement strand
TCAAGTATTATTATAGTGCCTTTCTGCGTGTCCAGCAACTCCACTATACTTCAGTAATACCCCAATTCGGGGATGCGACGTTTTGATAGTTGTTCACGGGTTATTCGTTTCCCAATTCTATCGGCCATGCTTATTCCCCCTTGAACATATCAAAATACTTCATGGTGGGAATAGCACCGTATTTCCCAAGCAGATAGTTCTTTTCGTAATTCTCGTCTTTCCTTATTTTTGAACCATCTTCATCAACGAAGTCTGCTAACGAATACAGCATAGAAACACCAGTTTCAGCTTTTTCTACAAACCACACCTCATCGCGACGTAAAATGTTGCTATTCAACTGCCATGAGTCATGCGATGTGAAAATAAGCTGAGCATGGTTTGGGTTTGTATCAGGATTGAGGAACGTAATTATGAAAGTGCGCACAAGCAATGGATGGAGCCGTGCATTGAGTTCATCAATAAACAACACACCACCTGTTTCCAATACCGCCTGCAATAAGGGGTATAGCGCAAACATCTTGAGCGTACCCGCTGATTCCAACTTCAAAGGAATTGTTGCCGTTTCATCCGAATTTATCATTTTATGAATTGCATCAATTCGTACCTTCGAAGACTTTTTATCATCACTCTTTTCAAGCGTTTCAATTTCAAAGCCGATAATCGAAGGATCAAATGCAGAGAAATAATTTATGACTTTTTGTTGAACATCCTTGCTCTCAACAAAATCATCCGGTAGAAGTCCCGATAAAAAGAAATTCTCTGCGGGGTGTCCAAAGTCGGCAAACTCGTTATCCAAAAACCAGTCGCGGATCAACTTCAATTTGGCGATTTTCAGTTTTGCGCCAAGTGAGACAATTAGAGTTTCCTTTTCAAGAGCTATTTTAAGGTTTTCTTGACTTTTAGGTGCAATACCTGACAGTTCAACCTCTTTCCCATTCCTGTAAAAGATTTTTTTATAATCGCCACGCGATGACTTGGATTTATAGTTGAGCCATTCTTCATTTATTCCGGTTTGATTTACAGTAAAACCATAATTGTATAACTTTGCCCCAGTCTCTTCGGAGGAAATAAAATATACTTCAAAAGAGGATTCTGCCTCCTTACTGTTAGTGTCAAGCAAGAATGGTGTTGGCTGCAAAAATTCGGACTTGCTCCTTTTTCCGGTTTCATCGCCGCCATAACTAAAAGAGCTAACAGCATAAGTGGACATATACCTAAAAGCTTCTTGAACATTAGACTTTCCGCTGGCATTAGCTCCAAAAATACCCGCGATAGGGAGAACCTTTTCGTTTCCAACTGTAATAACATGATTACTATATTCAGAGATTTTTGTGGAAGTTAAATCCAAGGTCGTATCATCACGGAACGACTTAAAGTTCTTAAAATTAAATTGCAAAAGCATATTGAGCACTCTCCTTTATACCAGTTCATATTTTATTATATTCAGTATTCCCTAAAAAGTCAACACTTAAACGAGATTTTTTCTCAATTAAACGTATATTTTAAGGAGGTCATGCAAACATTAATAGCAATTCAGGAAAATGGCTTTTCTATATTAAACCATTATTTACTAATCTTTTCTCTTGTGACCCATCCTTGCGGAAAATCAGAATATAGGCGTAAAACACCTGGATTCTATCAACTTCAGTCCTGATTACGCTTTCATCATAAGTGCCGCTCTGGCAAACGACACTCATAATATCCTGCACCCATCCTTCATCCAAAGTAGGAGAGTGGGGACATGTATCCTTCCCCTTTTCAATCCTTGTCGCACATCTCCAAACCACCTTGCCCCTTTCCGTTCTTCTCCGAAAAGAAGCACCACAATCGCCGCACACGAGCAAATTGCTCAGAAGATATTTTCCATTGTATTTGCTTCCGCTGGATTCTACTGTACCATCATCTTTAACCACTAGCCTTGCACGTTTAGCCATTTCTTCCTGCACTTTATCAAAGATGTCTGAAGTGACAATAGCCAGATGACTGTCCTTTATATAATACCGGCTACGTTGCCCAATATTCTTGCTTTTCTTGCCGGTCATAAAATCCTCTGTAAAAGTCTTTTGCAGCATCGTATCGCCTTTATATTTCTCATTCTTGAGCATCCTCTGAATAGTCTTTGTATCCCAGATCTCTTTTTCTGTTATCGTCTTAATTTCCTGGGATTCCAGATAAGACTTGATTTGTCTGAATGACAGGCCTTGCAAATACAAGTCAAATATCTTTCTGACGACCTCTGCCTGCTCCGGAACAATAACAATTTCACCATCTACGCAGGTATATCCCATAAAATTCTTATATTTCGTAAAGATATCGCCCTTTTCAAACTTGCGTTGAAATCCCCACTGAATATTCTCGCTTGTATTCCTACTCTCGTCTTGTGCCAGCATCCCCCTCAGTGTAATCTCAAATTCTTTATCCACATTGATTGAATCTAAGTCTTCAGTTTCAAAATACATGTTGATCCCTCGCTCTCTTAAAAATCTTATAATTTTCAATATCTCCAGCGTATCTCTGGATACCCTGCTGATTGATTTAGTGATGATGTAATCAATTTTACCTTTCGACGCTTTCTTGAGCATCTTGTCCAATTCGCTTCTGCCGTTCCGACGCAGCCCGCTTTCGACATCATAAAATACCCCAGCATAAATCCAATCGGGATGGCTACGTATCATATTCGTATAGGTTTTTATCTGAATATCAAGGCTGCGCAGCTGTGCCGGTCCGGATGTGCTGACCCTGCAATAGGCGGCAACCTTAAGCTTTTTATACTCCTTTGGAATAGGAGGTATAATCCTAACCTTTTTCATGGCTCACCCTCATTATATAAAATGGAATATCCATGAAAATTATACGCGCAAAAGAAAAGACGTGAAAGTCATCTCCTCACGTCTTCATTCTAACTCATTCCATTACCTGCGGTGAACCCTTGAAATATCAGCGTTACAGCCGTTGCAACAGGATTATGGCCTCCACATGCCCCGTCCACGGGAACATATCCACCGGCTGCACCTGGTTAGCTTTATACCCGTTTCCGTATAAATATTTCAAATCCCTTGCCAGGGTAGAGGGATTGCAGGAAATATAGACAATACGCTTTGGCTGCATTTGAATTAAGGTTTCCAGCAAGATTTGATCACAGCCTTTTCGTGGCGGATCCACAACAACAACATCGGCTTTTATTCCTTCCCCATAAAGCTTTGGAACAACTTCTTCCGCTCTACCCTGATAAAACACTGCGTTTGTTATTCCATTGAGTCTTGCGTTTTTTTCGGCATCCTGCATTGCTCCCTGAACTACTTCCACTCCAATGACTTTTTCAGCCTTCTTTGCAAGGAAGAGTGATATCGTGCCAATTCCGCAATAAAGATCAAAAACGGTCTCGTTACCTGTCAGTCCGGCATATTCTACTGCTTTTTCATATAATACGGATGTTTGTTCGGGATTAACCTGATAAAAAGACAAGGGCGATATTTGAAACTTTATATCCCCTATTTTATCTGTTATTGTACTATCCCCAAAAACAATTTTAACCTTACCTCCGGGAGCAACACTATTCCTGCCTTTATTAACATTTAAAGCAATGCTCTTAATTGAGGGGACTTCATTGGTAACTTGCTTTATCAGTTCATAGAGATGGGGTATTTTTTCATCCGCTGCCACAAGAACTACCATTATATCACCGTTTAAACGGGAAATCCGGGTAATTATATGACGAAGAATGCCTGTTCCTGTTTTTTCATCATATACTGAAATCCATGTATTTTCAATCTGACGGATAATGGAATTAACTACGGTCCAACTGGCTCGGTTCTGGATATAACAATCCGGCGACTTTATAATGTCATGACTTTGTCTGGCGTAAAATCCTGCAACAGCACCATTATCTCCTACACCTACCGGATATTGAGCTTTATTCCGGTAATGAAAAGGATGATTCATACCAATAACCGGGTTTATAGTGATACCGCTGATACCTCCAATGCGGGCAAAACTGTCAGCGACTACCTGTCGTTTGAATTCAAGCTGCCTGTCATATGAGATATGCTGCAAATTACAGCCTCCACAGCGTTCAAACACCGGGCAGAAGGCTTCCTGCCGCCAGTGGCTTTCCTTTAGCCATTCCTCTGCCCTGGCAAACGCATAATTTTTATGTGTTTTAATGATTTTTACTCTTACGGTTTCCCCTTCAATAGCACCCTGCACAAAAACAGCCATACCGTTAATTCTGCCTACACCCATACCTTCATGAGTCAATCCCGTAATATCCAGATCGTAGGATTCATTTTTTCTCATCTTTTGCGTTATACCTTTATTTTACAAATTAAGCATCCTGTGCGGTATGCTTTCATACAGTGTATCGTCCTTTCTTTATGTGTGTCTTAATCCAAACTTTTTTGAATTTTTTCTTCATTTTGAAATCATTTTGTATTATAATAGAAAACAACATGTAACATAATAAAAAACATATTATTTATAAGGAAGCTTATACTACATCTGTATACGTTTCCATAGACAGACAGATAGAAAAAATTATCTAACAAAAGGAAACAAAGGTGAAAGATATGAAGAAAATAAGAGGGAAGGCGCTCCGGGTTAAAAAATATGTATCTTTGATGATGGTGCCCCACAACTCCGATAAGGTTAAAACCTGGCGAATTTCCAATATTCATTCAAAAATTTTTACGCTTTTGGCTGTTTTTATGCTAATCCTATTAACTCTATCAGGATACCTTGCATTAACAATACAGGAGAACCGTGAATTACGGGAACAACACAACGGATTGCAGACTTTCCTGCTGGAACAGCAAAATATTGTCCAGAAAAGAATAAATACCATAGAGGAAGTTGTAAACCTTGATAATGTTTCCAAGGATACTATAAAAGAGTTTTCTATGCAAATTCAGAACCTGACGGAAAATTATATTGAAAAGGAAACTAAAACCCTTACTGTTAGCCGTTCATCCGCCGCAAGCAATCCCACGACTTCATTTATCGGCAAAATAACCGAATTAAGAGCAGTGTTGAAATTTCTTGAGGAAGCCGATAAAAAAGGTGACGAACTATTTACGTCGCTTGCGGATACCAAAGAGGAATTAAGAAGCTATCTGGATCATTTACCCACGTTTTGGCCAACCGAAGGGTTAATTGAATCCCCTTTCGGGAATCGTCTGCATCCGGTTTACAGAAAATTCCTTGATCATACGGGTGTAGATATTGGCGGAAAAAGCGGCAATCCTATTTTTGCTTCAGCCTCAGGCACTGTAATATACTCAGGAACGAACGGCGGCTATGGTTATTGTATTGATATAGATCACGGGAACGGGTTGGTTACGCGCTATGCGCATTGCTCTAAAATTTTGGTGAAAAAATGGCAAAAGGTTGATGCCGGCCAGGAGATCGCCAGAGTTGGAAGTACCGGTGTTTCAACCGGACCGCATCTTCACTTTGAAATAAGACTTAATGATTACCCAATAGATCCAGCCATGTTTATCGGTACAAAACCGAATAACTGATTATAATAAAAAGGTAATGTCAAGGAGGTACTGAAATGATAAAAAAGCGAACCCCTGCGGTAATGGATACGATTATTGGAGAGCATACCACTTTTAAAGGAGATGTGGAATCGGACAGTTCGATTAAAATTGTCGGACGCGTTGAAGGAGATATAAAAGCTTCCGGCGATGCCATAGTTCTTATTAACGCCGTTATTGTCGGAAATGTCTGGGCAGACAATCTTATAGTTGCTGGTACGATTAATGGTAATGTCCATATAAAAAACAATCTTCGTCTTGAATCCACCGCACGTTTAAAGGGGGATATGGAGGTACATAGTTTTGTAACAGATGAAGGCGCAGTTTTCGAAGGAAACTGCAAAATGATTGATAAGCTTCCTGATGAAACAGGTGATAAAAAGAAAAAAATGGATTTTAAGAAAAGCAAACCAACCAGTTCGGTTGTAGAGGAAAAAGAGGGCTGATGCCCTCTTTTTTATTAATATATTATTGAACGATAAAATAATAAATTTTTCAAACTAAACTTAACAAGGCTTTTCAGCCTTTACTTTCTATTTCCCTTCCGGGCCTGTTCCTATACAAAATAATAATCATGATACTACTCATTACAACCATGGCAACAAAAGTCCAAAAATAGTAAATTGGCTGATTCAATTTAAAACCCTGCAGGGGCAAGCCTAAAATAATCATTAACGGAAAACCGACAAATATGGCAAAGCCGCTGCCGAGTACTAAATGCTCCGGCACATTCGTTTTTGAATACGGATCAATTTCACGAAGGAGCGCAATACCGGTCGTAATGGTACCGGTCCACATGCCATACAAAGCTATAATATGCTCTAATTGCTCATCTTTATAGATCCTTCGGCTTATGTAATAACTGTATACCATTGTGAATAATGCTCCGATTGTTGTAAGCAGCAGAACGGGAACAAGATAATCCTTCAGAACACTTATTGATACAGCGGCTAATGATGCTGTAATCATGAAATCAAAAGCGCCGGCTGAAATTCTCTGCAACAGATAATTATCGGCATAATTCACCTTGAAAACCCTCTTTAATCGCATCCTGTCCATAATAGACCGCAGACCTAAAGCAATAACTGTTCCTATTATAAAATTAAAACCCCACATCATGTCCGATACAGTTTCTCCGAATGTTCCCAATGGAACTATCAGACGGGATACTCCGTATATGAACAGATATGTAAGTAAATAAACCGTACCCAGCAGCAGCAGTTGAATACTCAAATCATCAATATGAACGCTTTTGGGTACGGTAATAGTATGCTGCGATGCCTTTTCAAGTTCCATATCCTTAACCTCGGTGATGCTGTATTTTCTTTTATTCTTATATACCTTCTTCAGAAGGAAATTCAAAAAGGGTACACCACCAATTAATGCCCATATGAAACCAAGGTTGGCTACGGCCAGACTTATATTGGCACCACTTTTGAAACCCGCCTGTTCCCATTTGATTCCGATATTCACCGCCTGGCCGGGTCCCTGAGCAAATCCTAGAGGCAATAGCATTCCAAACGGCGGAAACAAGTCGGGAAAAAAGGTGTTTACAAGAATCAAAGAAATTCCCAAACCCAATATTCCTTGAACCATATATGTTATAACAATGGCGTATCCCGTATTGACAATATCTTTATTTTTCTTTTTATTTCTGTCCTTCAATGCTAATGAAATAAACCCTACCGCCATCAGATGCGAAACCAGAAAGCCCAGTTCATGTTGAATTTGTACCAGTTTTTCTTCAGTAACCCATCCAAATCCGTACCGGGCTGACTGCAGTACGGCAAAACCTATTAAGCCGGCCAGCATAGCAGTTGGCATAAGGTGCTTCTGAAACAGCTTTACTCTCATCTTCAAAATAGTAGCAATTGCAAGGCATGCTGCTATTCCTGAAAAATATATGGCAACACCCCAACCGTTTTCCATTTCAATCCCCCATTCCCTTTAATTATCATTAATTAATTCGTTGCTTTCTATTTTCATATCTATCGTATGTCCCTGACTCATAACCAGCGGAACATTTATAATGGAACGTTTTTTTTGATTTAAAGGAGATATGTATATACTGTCACCCTCAACCAGCGTCGGATAACTTATTTTAACATCTATTCCACGTTCTGAAAATATAATCCCTGTTCTTCCGAGAATCATGCTTGCCATCTCCCCAAGGGCGCTTTTCGATATATCGTTCAGATTCCTTATTTCCTCACCCATCATAATCCCGGCTATATACAACGCAACATTTCTTTTGATCGCAAAAAGAAAGCGGCCCTCAAAATCCCCACTCATCCACATAATAATTGCAAGACTATCAACAAGGTCATGATTGTCCAATAATGATAACCGCCCCAATATTATGTCTTCCTGTAAAAGAGCCTTTAAAATTTTACTGGATGCAATTAAAACCGGATTGATATAATCAACCTTCATGCCGATCCTCCACTTGATATTCTATATGTTTACATCGGAATATTCAGTTAAAGAGTATAGTATGGGCTGAATATTTACAAACCGCTTATTCGGCGATTCGTCTGCTCATTTTTATACCAGTGGCCTGTTAATTGTGTAATTTAGGGTTTGCATGGCCGCAACATAAAGGAAGTGGATTTGTAAAGCTTTGAAAAATGAATTTGATTTTGAAGCTTTGCAAACCACTAGCCGCTTCTTTTGAAGCTGAGTTTTTTTTCTGTGCCGTTAAGTAATCTCTCAATATTGGGCTTATGGCGGAATACTATTAATACTACCATAAAAACAGCAACTACCAACCCAAATGCAGGAAGATTGAAGAAAATTGATATAATAGGCCAGCTAATAGCTCCAACAATGGAACCCAAAGAAACATACTTTGTAAGAATCACCACAATAACAAATATACCAAGGCTTATAAGTGCCGGTACGGGACTAATGTAAAGGATAACGGAGAAGGTAGTTAAAACGCCCTTTCCGCCTTTAAAACCGAAAAATAAAGGCCAGTTATGACCCAAAACAGCTCCAAGACCTGCCAGGTATATTCCAACCATTCCGTAATTCTCTATGTACCCCACAAGATATTGGCCTATAAGACAGGCACTTATTCCTTTCAGTACGTCAAAAACGGTAACAGCTATTGCCGCCCCCTTTCCCAGTGTTCGCAGAGTATTTGTTGCCCCGGCGCTCATACTTCCATGTTCCCGGACATCCTTTTTATAGAACAGCTTACCAACAATTAAAGAAGCGTTAAGGCTTCCAAGTATATAACCAATAATAACAGATAGAATAATCTTTAATAGCATTTTCCTGCTCCTATTTTATATTTTATGTGTCTTCCTGACCTTTTTCCTTAATTATAAATCTAATTGGTGTTCCTTCAAAGCCAAAATTTGTACGCAGAGTATTCACCAAATAGCGTTCATAGGAAAAATGCATAAGTTCCCTGTTGTTTACAAACAATATGAATTTTGGAGGTTTTATACCTACCTGAGTAATATAATAAATTTTTAAGCGCTTTCCCTTGTCCGAAGGAGGCTGTACCATGGCTGTCGCCTCATTGAGCACGTCATTCAGCATACCTGTCTGAATACGAAAGGATGCCTGATCGAAAACAAAATCCACCAGTTCAAAAAGACGTTCGATCCGTTGACCGGTTTTTGCTGATATAAACAATACCGGAGCATAATTCATAAACTCAAGCTTGCCCTTTACCCGCTCACGGTATTTTTCAAGGGTTCCGGTCTCTTTCTCTACTATATCCCATTTATTCACGGCTATTATGCTGGCTTTACCCTGTTCATGCGCATAGCCGGCAATTTTAGTATCCTGTTCGGTAACGCCATCCTGTGCGTCTATAAGAATTATACATACATCCGCTCTGTCAACAGCGGTCCATGAGCGGATAACACTATATCGCTCAATGTTTTCATCTATTTTACTTTTCCTGCGTATTCCCGCGGTATCAATAAATGTGTATCTTTTACCATTCCTCTCAACGGGCGTATCAATAGCATCTCTGGTTGTGCCCGCAATATCGCTGACAATAACCCGCTCCTCCCCCAGGATACTGTTTATAAGGGATGACTTCCCAACATTTGGCTTCCCGATAACCGCAACCTTTATCACATCGTCATCATCGGCTTCGTTCATATCTTTAGGAAAGTGTTCGTATACAGCATCCAGAAGGTCACCTATCCCAAGTCTGTGAATAGAGGATATTGTAAATATCTCACCTATGCCAAGATTATAGAACTCATATGCCTCCGGAGGCATTTCTCCAACACTGTCCGCTTTATTTACAGCAACTATAACCGGTTTATCGGATTTTCGGAGCATTACTGCTACATCATAATCAGCTGCGGTGATTCCTGTCTTTATATCAACAATAAACACAATAACATCAGCAGTCTCCATAGCAATTTCAGCCTGTCGGATCATTTGCTTTTTGATGTAATCCTCCGTGAAAGGCTCTATGCCGCCTGTATCAATAATAGTAAACTGCTGCCCCCGCCATTCTCCTTCAGCGTAAATTCTGTCTCTGGTCACTCCCGGAGTATCTTCAATAATTGATATCCTTCGTCCTGATATATAATTAAAAAATGTTGATTTACCGACATTTGGCCTTCCAACAATAGCCACAACAGGTTTTGCCAATTTTTTAACCTCCGGATCATATCTTTTCTTATTTAATGATATTCGTTTCATTTAAAACTGTCAACGCCGCTTATTTATTTTCATTATTCTTATATCATATTACTTGGTATTAATCAATCACTTAAAGGCAAATATAAGAGATAAAAGAGGAATCATCGGACTCCTCTTTTTGGGAGATTATAATATGCTTTTATAAATCATCAGGAATAATATCGTTACGCATTATATCGTTTAAATCTTCACGTTTTACAATGAGCCTGGATTTTCCGTCCTTTACCAGTACGACAGGCGGTTTTCCGTTTCTGTTGTAATTCATGGCCATGGAATAGTTATACGCTCCTGTTGCAAGAACCGCCAATATATCGCCCGGATTAACCTCCGGCAATGCAATATCTTTCGCTATCAGATCCCCTGATTCACAACACTTTCCAGCAATCGTAACAGTTTCTGCTCTCTGCGCATCAGGCTTGTTGGCAAGTAAAACGGTGTATTCCGATTTGTACAGGGCATACCTGGGATTATCACACATACCGCCGTCAATAGATATATATTTACGTATATTTTTAATTTCCTTCACCCCGCCGACCCGGTATAATGTAATCCCTGCAGGCGCAACAATGGAACGTCCCGGCTCCATCAGCATAAACATTTTGTCAAGATCCTTCTCCTGACAAATACGTTTCACAACCCTGGAAACAGACTCAATATATTTATTATATTCAAGCGGATCGTCTTTTTCAGTATACCGGATTCCAAAGCCTCCTCCCAGATTTAGTTCGGTAATACGGATACCGTATTTATCCCTTATATCGGCAATGAAATTCAGCATTATTTCTGCCGCGAGTTCAAAGGGAGAAAGGTCAAATATCTGGGAACCGATATGGCAATGTACCCCAACCACTTCAACATGCTCCATTTTTCCGGCCAAAGCAATAATTTCGTGAGCTTCTCCGTTTTCAAGGGCAACCCCGAATTTCGAATCAATCTGACCGGTACGTATAAATTCATGTGTATGAGCATCTACACCGGGCTTTACTCTGAAAGATATTTTTACTCTTTTGCCTTTTTCACCGGCTATTGTATTGATTTGTTGAAGTTCGGTATAATTATCAACGACAAAGCGACCTATATTATAGTTTATGCCCATTTCAATCTCTTCAACGGTTTTGTTGTTCCCATGAAAATAAACTCTCTCCATGGGGAATCCTGCCTTTATGGCGGTATACATCTCTCCTCCGGAAACAACATCCAGACCAAGGCCTTCCTGCTGAATGATTTTACATGCAGCCAGTGTGCAAAATGCCTTGCTTGCGAACAGAACAAGGCCGTACCCGCCATAATGCTTATCCATTGCCCCTTTGTACAGTCTGCAGTTTTCACGTATGACCATTTCATCCATAACATAAAGGGGAGTTCCATATTCCTTCACCAGATCGATCGTATCACAGCCGCCAATCTCAAGGTGTCCCCTGTTATTGATCTTTAAATTTGTGTTTTCCGTCATAGTTCACCATCCTGTTTTTGATTCTCAAATATGCGGAACGTTATGAACAATAATTTACACATATTCACAGAAGTTATGCACAATAAACCTGTTTTTGAATGATTTATCATATATTGTCTTATCTCGACCTTTACGTAATTTTGACGTATATATGCATAAAGCCTGCATATATATGCAGGCTTTATGTAAAAATATAATTACTTCATTTCGCAGGTTGCGCCAACTTCAGTGAATTTGGCAATAAGCGCAGTAGCGTCATCCTTGGAAATAGCTTCCTTTATGGTAGAAGGTGCGCTATCCACCATTTCCTTGGCTTCTTTAAGTCCAAGGCCTGTTACTTCACGAACAACCTTGATAACTTTAATCTTCTCTGCGCCAACTTCTTTCAGGATAACATCAAATTCTGTTTTTTCTTCAACAGGAGCAGCTTCGGCAGCACCTGCTGCAGGAGCTGCCGCAACAGCCATAGGAGCCGCTGCGGATACTCCGAATTCCTCTTCCAGGGCTTTTACTAATTCGGACAGTTCAAGAACTGTCAATACTTTGATTTCTTCAATTAATTTTGTTACTTTTTCGCTCATTTGAATAACCTCCATTAAAATTCTTTGATTATGCTTCTGCTTGTTTTTTCTCGGCTATAGCGTTCAAAACTACGGCCAGACCACGGATATTAGCGTTCAGAACATTGACAATGCCATACAAAGGACCTGACAATCCACCAACCACCTTAGCCACCAGTTCTTCTCTGGATGGCAGGTTTGCAATGGATTTAACGCCTTCGATGTCAAAAATCCTGCCTTCAACAACTCCTGCCTTGATATCCAGCTTTTCATATTCCTTTGCATATCTGGACATTACTTTTGATGGTACCACCGGATCCTGCAAACTCAATGCTATTGCCGTAGGACCTTTCAAGTATTCTTCCAGTCCGTCATAACCATTTTCTTTTGCCGCAAAACGGGCAATAGAGTTTTTAATAACCGTATACTCAATTCCAGCTTCGCGCATGGCTCTTCTTAACTGGGTATCCTGCTCAACAGTCAATCCTCTGTAATCCGCCAAAACAAAAGATTTTGCCTCCTTAAACTTTTGAGACAACTTTTCAACTCTGGCTTTTTTCGATTCAAGGATTTTTTCACTTGGCATTCACTGCACCTCCTTGCTGAGTATTACCCCGTATATACCGGGTATTTAAAAGGTTAAACCTTAAAAACCATTGCAGTTCCCTGAACAACAAAAAACCCTCCGTATCAAGGAACAACCATAGACATACAGAGGGCTTGAATTCTATTAAAAGAACCCTTCATTAATACCTCGGCAGGATGATATACGTTATACCAATCCGGTTCCTGCTGTCTACGGCCAATATTTCATTTAAAACAGCCAATATCGGCATGGCTATCTTTTTAACACAAATGTTATTCTACTACACAATTAAAACTTTGTAAAGCAAATTATTCGAACCAATCAGGACCAATCAGGACATGGTTCTTCAAACCTTACTCAGTCCATTACCTTCTGCTGATTTATTTTAACACCGGGGCCCATGGTGGAGGTTACTACCACACTTTTCAGATACTGCCCCTTCGCCGCCGAAGGTTTTGCTTTTATTACCGCATCCACAAGGGTACGGAAATTATCCAGAAGCTTTTCCGTTCCAAAGGATACCTTTCCAATAGGACAATGAATAATATTAGTTTTATCCAGACGGTACTCAATTTTACCCGCTTTAATATCGGAAATAGCTCTTGCCACATCCATTGTAACAGTACCTGCTTTAGGGTTAGGCATTAAGCCTTTGGGCCCAAGTATACGTCCGAGACGCCCAACAACACCCATCATATCAGGTGTTGCAACTACAACATCAAACTCAAACCAATTTTCCTTCTGGATTTTTGTAACCATATCCTCTGCGCCTACATAATCCGCTCCGCCCTGTTCTGCTTCGGTAGCCTTATCACCCTTGGCAAAAACCAGAACGCGGGCTGTTTTGCCCGTTCCATGAGGCAGTACAACAGCTCCTCTGACCTGTTGATCCGCATGACGGGAGTCAACACCCAGTTTAATATGGGCTTCAACTGTTTCATCAAACTTCGCTCTTGCAGCCTTCTGAACAACCTCAAAGGCTTCACGAGCTTCGTATAACTTCATTCTATCTACAAGCTTAAGGCTTTCCAGATATTTTTTTCCTCTTTTCATGACATATCACTCCTTTGTGGTTAAAAATTCGGGATTGCTCCCTCCCACGTTGTGAAAACCGCCTTATCAGTCTTCAACAACAACACCCATGCTTCTTGCTGTTCCAGCAATCATACTCATAGCCGTTTCCAGACTTCCCGCGTTCAAATCGGTCATTTTCATTTCAGCAATCTTTTTTACGTCTTCTTTTGAAATCCGCGCAACCTTGTCACGCTGCGGTACACCGGAACCCTTTTCAATTTTACAGGCTTTTTTAATCAGCACGGCTGCAGGCGGAGTTTTCGTAATAAATGTAAAGGATCTGTCCGCATAAACCGTAATAACAACCGGAATGATCAGCCCGGCATCCTTTGCCGTTCTCTCATTGAATTCCTTACAGAAACCCATAATGTTAACACCATGTTGTCCTAAAGCTGGTCCAACCGGTGGAGCAGGTGTAGCCTTCCCTGCGGGTATTTGGAGCTTTACAAAGCCCACTACTTTCTTTGCCATAATAATCCACCTCCCAGAAAAAATCCCTGCCTTGGGGCAGGTTATATACTAATTTCCGCACCAGATATATCAGGTAGCGGAAAATAGGTTCATTTTCACATTCTTTTTATTAAGGGAAATATCCCCTGACACGTCTTAAAGCTTTTGAATCTGGGTAAATTCAAGTTCTACAGGCGTTTCTCTTCCAAACATGGAAACCGAAACCCGAACCTTTTTTCTGTCTATGCTTATTTCTTCCACAGTACCAATAAAGCTTTCAAGCGGACCCTCAATGACTCTGACGCTATCTCCGATTGCGTAATCAACTATGGTTTCAAACTGTTCAACACCCATTGCCCGGATCTCTTCTTCAGACAGGGGAACAGGTTTCGAACCCGGACCGACAAAACCGGTAACGCCTCTGGTATTGCGTACAACATACCAGGATTCATCATTGATAAACATTTTAACCAGGACATATCCCGGAAAGACCTTTTTCAATGTCGCTTTCTTTTTTCCGTCTTTAATTTCTATCTGTTCTTCCATAGGAACAACAATATCCACAATAAAATCCTGTAGATGAGGGTTATTCTCAACTATCTTTTCCAGATTTGCTTTTACTTTATTCTCATAACCAGAATAAGTATGCACAACATACCATCTTGCCTCATCAGCCATTATTTCCCGGAGACATGCTCCTGCCCTCCTTTTTCATTAGGCGCAACCCTGCAACATGCAGATACACTTCATACATGTATACCACAACCCTTTAATTGCTATACAGGCAAAAAGGGTTACTTGCACTTATTTATGCAAATACCAGTGCATAAATCTTACCTAAAGCAAAATCCAGAATCCAGATTATGCCGCCTATCAGCAGGCATGTAATCAAAACAGTAATCGTATTGTTTTTAACCTGATTCCGTGACGGCCAAAGTACCTTTTTTAATTCGGAACGAACTTCCTTTATAAACTTGACCAGTCTATTTATAATATTGGGTTTTTTTTGTTGCGGTTCAGCCATAAAAACATCTCCCAGCTTCCTGTATAAACTTCCTTATGCCGGATAAGGCATAAGTATTCTCCCTGTACGGTATAAAGGACTTATTATATGCCTTGGTATCCTTCATTAACACAAGTCTATTTTGTTTCCTTGTGCAACGTATGTTTCCGGCAGAATTTGCAATATTTATTCATTTCCAGTCTGTCCGGATCGTTTTTCTTGTTTTTTATTCCGTTGTAATTTCGCTGCTTGC
>CAZSVI010000088.1:2898-15780 GCA_964610205.1 uncultured Oscillospiraceae bacterium | reverse complement strand
AAGGCAAGACTAAAGAGTTATATTACGGCAAATATGGACTTATTCCGTGAAGACACCATAAACGCCAAACTGGTGTTGAAAGATGGAGTTGTTGACGTTTGCCCGCATCAGAACGGGAGTACAATAAATATTGATAAAATGCTGGGTTATATTGAAGAACAGTTAATATCCGATATAAAAAAACAGATCGTTGTTTCCAAAAAAACCTGTCCGGATGTTTTTGATATTCTGGAGCCCGAAATTACGTCCGGGGAGCTTCATGATATAACGCAGATTTATACCATCGTAAACGGAAAGATTACAAAAGACTCCACAGATAATTTCGGTAAGCTGATTGAGGGCATTAATAACAGAATAATAGCACCCGGTGAAACTTTTTCGTTTAGGGACACATTTGGTTCCTCGGATATGGATTCTTTACATATTACCCTTGCTTCCGCGATATATCGATCCATACTTCCTGTTGAAGATATCAAAGTAACCTGGAGGCAGGCCGCAAAACAGCCGATATCCGGCATAGAAGCCGGTTTTGAGGTTGCTCTTGACAACGATGGGGATCTCAGGTTTATAAACGCGTCCGACCTTGAGTTTGTATTCGTTTTCAATGTAAGGGAGGATGGGAATTGGGCGGTGGCGTTAGCCGGAAAACCGGGCGTTGCTTCCGCTGAAATAAAAGCGGAGTATACAAAAATATCCCCACCGGTGTTTTATGCTCAGGATAATACAATACCGGAAAAAGAGCAAAAGACTATTGATTCCGGAAGGGATGGTTTATCTGTGAAAGTGTACAGGATACTTAACGGTAAAGTCATTGAATTGTATGAAGACATATACCCGCCTGTTAATAAGGTTATCGCCATTGGCACGGGAGTTAAAAAGGATGACATTATCCGCAAGTAATTTTACAAAATCTCAAGCCCGCTTCTATAAGAGGGGGGGGTTCAAATTACAAACCAGGTGAAGTAGAGTCTCCGTTTGAAGTCCCGTTGTTCAGGTTGATGAATGAGTTTATCTTGCGAAGTTGTGTTTTCCAATCTGAAGTACAATTGGACGGCTCCATATCCATTTGCTGGTTGCCGTGTGGGGGTTATAGTAATAGATAGATCCGTAAGTCGGATCCCACCCGTTTAAAGCGTCTCTGGCAGCTTTATATGACTGTGATGTAGGTTCGAGGTTTATCTGTCCGTCACTTACGGCATCAAAAGCACCGGGTTGATAAATTACTCCCGCGACTGTACTGGGAAACCTGCTGTCGGTAACCCTGTTCAGCACTACGGCTGCAACAGCGACCTGACCGACATAGGGCTCTCCTCTTGCTTCTCCGTGAACAAGACGAGCCAGCATATTCAGATCCTTGTTTACAGTCCTGGGAGCGGTACCTGTTGGCAGGCCAAGTGCCGATAATGTTTCGGGTCCCACAACTCCATCAACTTTTAAACCATTCTTATATTGGAAATATCTTACTGCCTTATAAGTCTGGTAACCGAAAATACCATCTACGTTTCCCTGATAATAGCCCCATTGCTTTAGTTTTCTTTGAATATTAACAACTTCATCGCCTCTTGACCCATAATAAGAGAGGACGGCATTGCTATAACTGAAAAAATCACGGAATCCATCGGTTAAGACCGGGTATATGAGACATATAGCTAAAACTATTGCGATAATTACCCTTGCCCATTTTTTCCTTTGCATATTCTCCCTCATTTCAGTATAATCATATTGAAATTTTGTGCAGAATAAAAGAAAAGTATTCGGTTTCAATTATGAAATGACTGGAAACCGTATATTCCAATTAATGGTACAACAGTATATGGAACTGCTTCAAATCGCAGTTCCATAGTTTTAAATATAAAGGAATTTTATCATGTTTATTGTTAAGTGTTAACTCAAGAATTGGAAAAGCTGCTTGTCAATACCGGTGATGAAAATAAAAACCAGAAGAACCAAAAGGAAATTATCACAATCATCATCAGTAGCGAGAAGAATAATGAGACCAAATAATAAAATGTCATCCAGTTGAATACGGCGGAACAGGCTTTTCAGATCAGGAAGGCCTCCTGAAAAAATGGGTGATGCCGCGGGTGGTTTGATATTAATGTCCTTTTCTGTGGGCAGAGGGATATTGGAGAATTCGCTTTTGCTGATATCAGACATTACAGAAACCTCCCGCTATTGTTCGTTAACGCTTTCAGAATGTCGGCAACCTGAAGAATATTGATGCATGTTGAACAACGATCTCTTCTGTTTTGGTTCAAAAACGGATGGACAGATCGAAGAAGGTTAACTCTTGAATCCTGAACGCTATTAACCTGGTTAAGGATATTTTGTATTTTATAAACCCAATCAGATTCCGGTGATGATTGTTGAATTGGAGCTTCCATTAATGAATGCTCCGAGTCCGCTCCTTCCGGGGACTGAGTATCTCCCTGCGTGGTCCTTCTCGGGGCGCCAATTGAACTGAACAATTGACGAATTCCGTCCTGTGCTTCCGGACTACTTAACATTTCGGATATCTGTCGGATTTTGTCATCCATTCCCTGACTCATGGATGCTCAACCTCCTTATCATTTCTTATTAATTCTATGCGGTATTTCAGCGAAGCATGTCACGTATTTTGCGAATTACCATATCTCCAT
Organism: uncultured Oscillospiraceae bacterium; assembly: GCA_964610205.1. Classification (GTDB taxonomy): domain Bacteria; phylum Bacillota; class Clostridia; order DSM-8532; family DSM-8532; genus CAZSVI01. The sequence goes on along the minus strand of CAZSVI010000088.1, from coordinate 13,141 downwards.
TCCTGCCCAGTACCTGATGAATCTTCTGAATATCGCCTTCGGTAATTCGTCTTTTAAAATCGGATAAGTTAATACCTAATTCATTAAGGCGCTTTTTATCGTATTCATCCATTTTTTGAAGTACTTCATCAACGTTAACATTCTGAAGGCGTTTTTTTAGTTCTTCAGGACTTTCATTGTGGAGCATTTCCAGTCCTTTTTCCAGTTTTTTTCTTGTAACCTGCCCTTGTATAAAATTTGAAAAATCACTCATGATATCACCTCAGTCAAACATTACAGTCACATATTATGCACAAAGGCCTTTCCATGTGACAAAAATCCGAAGCAGGCCCCGCAGATTGAAAGGTATCACACCTGAACAGTTACCTGTAAGCGCTTATTGAGTTCAAATAGTTTGCAGTGTGAAAAGGTCAATGCTATAATGTAAAAAAGTAAATATATTGTTTGGTTTTAGAGGTGTTATTATGCTGTATGACGCGATTATTATCGGAAGAGGCCCAGCGGGTATTTCCGCCGCACTTTATACTATCAGAGCCAATGTTAAAACCCTGGTGATTGGTACCGATAACAGTGCAGTTGCTAAAGCGGATAAAATTGAAAATTATTTTGGGTTTTCACAGCCTGTCACCGGAAAGATGTTGTTTGAAGAAGGTCAAAGGCAGGTGGAAAGAATTGGCGGTGAAATTAAGGAAGAGGAAGTAATAGGAATAGAAAAGGAAGATACTTTCGCAGTGAAAACCACAAAAGGAATCTATCGGGCGTTAACCGTTCTGATTGCAGCCGGACAAAAAATTTCAAACCCCAAAATACTTAATCTGAATAAATTTGAAGGTAAGGGTGTTAGTTACTGCAGTACCTGTGACGGTTTCTTTTACAGGGGTAAGAACATAGGTGTTCTTGGTTTTAAGGATTATGCCCTGCACGAAGCAGAGGAGCTTACTCCTTTTACGCGAAATATTACGTTGTTTACAAATGGGCGTAAAACTGAGTTTTCGATTGAATCAGCCCATTTAAAAGAGAAATTCAGTATAAACGAAAAGCCCATTAAAGCTTTTGAAGGAGATGGGTATATAGAAAAGATTGTTTTCGAGGACGGTACCGAATATCCTCTGGATGGCATTTTTATTGCTTACGACAGTGCTTCTGCTATTACATTTGCGTTAAAGCTGGGCATATTAACCCAAAACCAGGCAATACAAGTGAACCAAAACCAGGAAACAAACATTGAAGGGCTGTTTGCCGCCGGAGACTGCACGGGAATATTCAAACAAATATCCGTTGCGGTCGGACAGGGGGCTATAGCGGGAAGACAGATGATAGAGTACGTGCGAAGGCATAGAAAGGTTAAGTGAACAACATTTGAATTGCTTAACCGGCACAACGGTTTAATTTCCCTGCTCAAAGAATTGGTTAAAACTGATATTATGATTATCACAGAATTCCATCAAGGCAAAAATCATTTTTTTTCCGCCGCCTACACCTGTATTCAAAAAGCGGTGTAAATGGGCCGGATCTATTCCCAGTTCCCTTCCGAAAAGATTATAATTCCCCCGGCAATGCCGCTTCATAAGTTCCATCATTTTTTCCCTGTTGATTCTTTTTTTCATAAGCTACTCCTCATTACCTAACTTAATATAATTACCCTTGGCAGAAAGGTGAAAACAGATTAAATAATTCGGCTGATAGAGAAAAATCAAAATATAACAAAGTTTACTCATAAATAATAGAAGAATACATAAATGGATTTCAGTTTTGAATCAGCTTTTACAATATCATATATCAAATAAAAAATTTTGTAAATAACGTCGTTTAAATTTGTCAAACATACAGGAGTATATTTGTCCGGTGAAGGGCATAGGTATAGTTTAGACAGATCTGAGAGGGGTTATTGCAATGAAAAAAACAATCATTATAGCCATTTGTGTTATTATGATAATTACAATGAATGGCTGTCTGGGAACAAGGGATAAAGCGATTAAACAGATTGAGGAAGATGAGCTGTGTCCTGTCAGCAGCATAATTCTTTCGGAAGAGGATGCTCAAAGATTTAATGAAAAGCTGCAGGTGCATCTGTATTTTTCGGATCAGGACGGTACCAGGCTGGTAAGAGAAATACGGTATGTGGACATGAATGACGCTAAACAGGGAACGGATCAATTGGCATCAGTACTTGTTAAAGAACTTGTGAAGGGCCCGGTGAATACAACATTGAAGTCAACGATTCCGGAAGGAGCGAGTCTCAGATCCCCTGTTAAGCTGGAAGGACGAACAGCCATGGTTGATATGACAAAAGAATTTGTGGATAATCATCCGGGCGGAAAAGAAGCGGAAGAAATGACCATTTTTTCAATAGTAAATACACTAACTGAACTAAAGGATATAGAAAATGTAAAGTTTCAGGTGAACGGAAAAACACAGAGTGAGTTTAAAGGGGGATTCAAGTTTGACAATGCATTTCCCCGAAACGAGGCTTTAATTGATCGAAATCAAAGCCAGACTGTATTACCGGATGATAATGGCACGCAAATTGAGAACTCGGAAGAAGCCAGTATTGATGAAGTTTATGATGAAGAAATACTGGAATAAGTTTAATATCTTGTTTTTGCCGGGTGGTGAGAACTGAGCTTCTCCGGGACTCACCATTCGGCTCTGCTTTTTTCCTATACAAAATAATATATTAAAGTATTCAAAGATAATTCTTCTCGTCTTGTTAAAACGGGCAGTTTCATGTATAATCATGTCACAGGCCAGCTTTTCAGCGAAACCGTGAAAAGCCTGTAACAGTGTGTTGCAATTGCTTCTGTTGTTATAAAAATGGTTATTGTTTGAGAGGGAAATTATAATGGATAAGAGACCAATAGGGGTTTTTGATTCAGGGCTGGGAGGCCTCACAGTAGTCAGGGAAATAAAAAAACTACTGCCTGACGAAAGTCTGATTTATTTTGGGGACGACGGGAGAACACCTTATGGCACAAAATCGAGGGAAACCGTTATTAAATATACCAGACAGGATATAGCCTTCCTGTTGTCAATGGATGTCAAACTGGTGGTAGTGGCATGCAATACTGCCAGTGCTCTGGCCTTAAATGATGTTATCGGATACATTGACGTACCTGTTCTTGAAGTAATTGAACCGGGTGCGAGGAGTGCGTTGAAAAGAACCAAACAGGGAAGAATAGGTATTATAGGTACACCTGCTACCATAGAAAGTGGGGTTTACAGTAAGGCAATATATGAAAGGAATCATAAGGTAAAAACCTTTTCCAGAGCGTGTCCGTTATTTGTCAATCTGGTTGAAGAGGGATGGTGGGACAATGATATTACACGGATGATAGCTGTGAAATACCTGCGGGAATTAAAGGATGAGAACATTGATACGTTAGTTTTGGGGTGCACACATTATCCGCTTCTTGCAGATACTATCCGCAGAGTAATGGGAGAAGAGGTTGTACTGGTAAGTTCTGCGGAGGAACTTGCCATAGCCTTAAAGGGACTTTTACAGGAAAAAAATCTTTTGACGGATAATAAAGTGAGACAACACAGGTATTATACCAGTGACAGTGTGGAAAAATTCAAAGAACTGGGTAGCTTGATTCTTGGAGAGGAAATTCAAAATGTCAAGCGGGTTGATTTGGATACATACCAGCGCTGAGAGCAAGTGACCGGAGATAATGCAGGTTATTTATATATGTTGAATAAAATATTCAACATATATAAATGGGAATTGATGCCCGTGCCATTTGTTTTAGCCAGGGCTAAAACAGGCACATGGGCAGCATAAAATGAAAAAAGTATGCCTCATTATAGAGTAATCATTTGTTCCAAAAACTTTTTTCATTTTATATAGCTGGAAAATCTTACTGAATAGTTGCGAAAGAGGGAACTATGTTGAAGAAAGACGTAATGATTACTGTGGACAGTAAACAGGAACACCCCGACCAGGATGCTGAAGTTATGAATTTTATTACGGAAGGAAGCTATTATAAAAAAGGCGGGAATTATTACATTACTTATGCGGAAAGTCCTGTTACCGGATTGGACGGGACAACCACAACACTCAAGATTGAGCCTGAATCAATTACTCTTATCCGCCACGGGAATGTAAGCAGCCTTATGGTTTTTAAAAAAGGACGTAAACATACGTCCGGATACGAAACCGAATACGGAACAATTGAGGTGGGAGTTACCGCCAGAAAGCTATCGGTAGATATGAACGATTTTGGAGGTCACTTCAATGTTGAATATATTCTTGAGGTAAATAACCAGATTACCAGTTTTACGACTTTGGATGTTAAGGTGCATTAAAATAATTGTAAACTTTAAAAGAAACAAAGGACGGTTTATTAAATGAACAGTATCCACGAAAAAATCAGAAAGCAGATAGAAACAGCAGTTCAAAAAGCTATTATAAAATCCATATCAAAAGGGAAACTTCCACAGATGGATATCCTTCCTGTAATGGTGGAAAAGCCCCGGGAGGAATCCCATGGGGACTTTTCAACAAATATAGCCATGCAGATGGCAAAACAGGCAAAAAAAGCGCCTGTGCAGATTGCCTGTATGATTATTGATGAAATCGATCCTGAAAACACATATATTGTTAAGGTTGAGTGTGCCGGTCCGGGCTTTATTAATTTTTATCTGAATAATGAATGGCTGTATGAAACACTTTCTCTCATTGACAAAAAGAAAGAGTGTTACGGTGAAGTGAATATTGGCTCTGGTGAAAGGGTGATGGTGGAGTTTGTCAGCGCGAACCCCACCGGGCCGTTGCATATGGGGAATGCCAGAGGAGGAGCTTTGGGGGATTGTATTGCCGGTGTTCTTGAAAAGGCCGGATATGACGTTACAAGAGAGTTTTATATCAATGATGCCGGTAACCAGATTGAAAAATTCGCGGTTTCTCTGGAAGCAAGGTATCTTCAACAGCTTCAGGGTGAAGACAGTGTAACCTTTCCGGAGGATGGTTACCAGGGAGAAGACATAATTGATCATGTAAAGGAATTTATTTCGGAATATGGCAGCGCACTGCTTACGAAACCTTCGGAAGACAGGAGACGAATACTTGTTGAATATGCCCTGCCTAAAAACATAAAGCGCATTCAGGACGGGCTTTCCCGTTATGGCATTTATTATGATGTCTGGTTCAGAGAGAGTTCACTGTATCATGGCGAAATTGACGAAACAATTACACTCTTGAAGGAACAGGGATATCTGATTGAAAAAGACGGAGCGCTTTGGCTTAGCGGAGAAAAAACAGGGATGGAGAAGGATGAAGTTTTAGTCAGACAAAATGGGCATCCTACATATATGGCGGCGGATATAGCATATCATCGCAATAAATTTGTAACAAGAGGATTCCATCGTGTTATCAATCTGTGGGGAGCCGACCATCATGGTCATGTTGCACGTATGAAAGCGGCTATGGAAGCCATAGGTATTTCAAAAGAAAGGCTTCAGGTTGTTATATTTCAGCTGGTTCGTTTATATAGAAACGGTGAAATAGCCAGGATGTCAAAAAGGACGGGACGTGCCATATCCCTTGATGATCTGCTCGATGATGTCGGCGTGGATGCGGCAAGGTTTTTCTTTAATTTGAAAACCTCGGGGAGCCATCTGGATTTTGATCTGGATCTGGCCGTGGAGCAATCCAACAATAACCCTGTTTTTTATGTTCAGTATGCCCACGCCCGGATTTGCAGCATTCTAAGGAAGCTTGAAGAGGAGGGTATAGTCGGGATTCCTGTTGACAAGGTAAAAATGCATATGCTGGTTATGCCTGAGGAATTGTTATTGATGAAAAAACTCGCCGATTATCCGGAGGAAGTAGCTCTTTCTGCGCAAACATTGGAACCAAGCAGATTAACACGGTATGTTCTGGATGTTGCGGCAGGCTTTCACAGCTTTTATAACGCCTGCCGTGTAAAGGGTGAGGAAGAAGAACTATTGCAGGCCAGGCTTCTGTTGGTAAATTCAACAAGGACGGTAATTAAAAATGTTCTGGACCTGATTCGTATTAATGCTCCGGAGAAAATGTAGCGGCAGGGCCGGTTGCTACTTTAATTAATCAATGGTTTAGCTTGAAAGGAGAAAAAACAATGGGGTTATATCAGGAGTGGAAGGACAAATTGGAGGAGAATCAACGTGCCGGTACATACGGTGAGTTCTTTCAGGATTATATAATGAAAGAGACAAAAGCGTATAATGAAATTCTTGAGCGGGAACAAAAGAGTCTGGCAGGAAGTTTAAAGGATCTGGCCGATCATTTTGCGATGGATACCTTAACATTTACCGGCTTTCTGGATGGAATCAATTCCAGCCTTGAAGACAAATTGAACCTGGAGGAATTGAATGAGGATACTTCCCTGGATATTACAATGGATTACGAGAAACTGTATTATAACATGCTCAAGGCGAAAGCCGACTGGTTGTACACGCTTCCCCATTGGGACGGCTTGTTAGGTGATGAGAAGAAAAAGGACATCCGTATGAAACTTCATGAAGACAGCCATATTACGGTTGAGAAAGTCGGACGGAATGATCCCTGTCCCTGCGGCAGCGGTAAAAAATATAAAAAGTGCTGCGGCGCTTAAAACCGATACGCGCATTAACATTAAAGCACCCGCTGTGTTGTATTGGTAATACGCTTGAATTAAAAAAGTTGCTGTAGTATAATGTAGCAGATATTGGTATGAAGGGATGCAGGAGATATGCTTAATGTAAGAGGACTTACCAAACGTTACGAGAAGGTATTGGCAGTTGACAATATAAGCTTCGAAATAAACAGAGGTGAAATCGGTGTCTTGCTGGGTCCGAACGGGGCAGGCAAGAGCACAACAATCAAATCAATAGCCGGGCTGCTGAAATTCGACGGGGCCATCCTGATTGGCGGAAATCCCAATAAAGCGATAGACGCAAAGAAAATATTCGGATATGTTCCGGAAGCGGCGGCGGTTTATGAGTATCTGACGGTATGGGAGCATATGGAGTTTATTTCCCGGGCTTACCAGCTTGGTGACAGTTGGAAGGAGCATGCTGAAAGCCTTTTATCCCGCTTTGAGCTTGCCGATAAAAAAGACAAGCTTGGTAAGGAATTGTCAAAAGGAATGCAGCAGAAGGTGAGTATATGCTGCGCACTTCTTATAAAACCGCAAATGTTAATGCTTGATGAACCCATGATGGGGCTTGATCCGAAAGCCATAAAGGAACTTAAGCATATCTTCCTTGAGTTGAAGAAACAGGGCTGCGCCTTGTTAATCAGTACGCATATTATAGACAGTATTGAGGGAGTGTGGGACAGGGTTCTGATTATGAATAAGGGAAAAGTGGTATTAAGCCGAACCCGGAAAGAGATGGAGGATAAAAACGAATCTCTTGAAAAAGTGTTTTTCAGCGTCACGGAAGGAGATACAAGCGTATGAGTTCATTGTTTTATATCCTCCGTAAGCAGCTTAAAAACATAATCCGTGGTCTGGCACAAAAACCGCTTGCTCTTGTTGGTTATATCCTGATAGGGATATTAATGGTAGGGTCAATTATTGCTGCTCTGATAATGCCTTCCGGCATTGTCCGGCATGGATCCGGTGAGATGTTTACAGCTATATTTACCGGGCTTATTATTATTGTTTTATATTTCAGCTTGCGGCAGGGGATAGAAAAGGGGAGTTCCTATTTTCGTTTTTCAGACGTTAATTTTGTATTTACAGCCCCCATCACGCCTAGCCGGGTACTGTTATACGGGTTTATAAAACATGCGGGAACCTCATTGCTTATTGTTCTTTTTACTATTTTTCAGATTCCGAATATTAAGAATAACTTCATGCTCCAAAGTTATGGGGTGTGGATGATTCTTCTGACCGTGCTGTTTTATTCGCTGCTGTATCCGATATTAGGGATGATTCTTTATATATATGCGTCCGAAAGAAAAACCCGGAGGATTATGGCCAAGCATGTGCTTGATGCCTTGATGGTTCTATTTGCTCTTGGTTTTGCTGCGCAGCTTGTTAAAAAAGGTTCTCTTATAGAAGCAGTAACAGATTATCTGGGTTCCGGATTTTTCACATGGATTCCTTTTGTCGGGCAGTTGAGAGGTATTGCTTCCGCTGCGGTAGATGGGATCGGTTCGGTTTTTTATGTAAGTATTTTTATCCTTATGGGCATTATTGCCGCTTTTGTAGTAATACTGTACAGAACAAATATGGATTACTATGAGGATGTGCTTGTAGCAACGGAGCACTCTGAGCAGCGTATAAAGGCAAAACGTGAAGGCCGGGGTACCAGGATGCAAAAAGTGCGAAAAGTCAAAGGAAGTTTTACTTTAACCGGAGCAGCGGCTATTTTTCAGAAAAACCTTCTGGAATACCGGAAAACAAGCCTTTTTCTTTTCTTTGACAAGGCCACTATTATCATTGTCATTGCCGGTATAGGGTTTAAATATATCATGCCGAATGGGGGGGGAAGTATATTCCTGACTCTGTTTTTCAGTATTTATATGCTGTTTTTCTTTGTGATTCAGGGGAAATGGCCTATGGAGATGGATAAGCCATATATTTTTCTGATACCCGAACCAAATGGCAGGAAACTGTTGTTCGCAACCATGACCGAAAATCTGAAAAATATGCTGGATGGAGTTCTGCTGTTTATTATAGCGTATTTTGTCTATGATACAAGCCCTTTGGTTATTGTGTTATGTATAATAAGCTATACCCTGTACGGAGCGGTATATATTTACGGGGATATTGTTTCCCGACGGTTGTTCGGAAGCATTCACAGTAAAGCGATGCATATATTTATAAAGCTTTTTGTTTCTGTTTTTGTCATTGCCCCGGGGATAATTCTTATGATTATTTCCACAGTTGCGTTCAGAAACGAAGTGGTTTCGGTACTGGCGGTAACGATGTGGAATGTAATAGCAGCCGCAGGTCTTTTCTTTGCCGCCAAAGGTATATTCAAAGACATTGAAACAAATTAGGAGTGCGCTCGGGAAAATGGGCGAAAAGCTGCGTGCTTGACTTTCCGAGCGGACTCCTAGCGGCCTGTAACAGTTAAAACTTTAGGGTATGCAGCCCACAACACCAAGGAAGTGTATTTGTAATACTGAGAATGAATATATAGGAATTAAGTTTACCGGAACGGTCTTATGGCCGTTTTTTCGTAATACAATTAGAGTTATATTAGAGTTTCATTAAGTCCCTTGAAGGACAGGTGTCTTTTGTGATACAACTGAATCAAAGAATAGTATTATCCGTGCAAAAGGAAACCAGGAGGGATTTACAATGAATGAGAGAGGAAGAAATATTTTACCTGTTATAGGGTTTATTATTCTTATCGGATTGGTTTTGGGAGGTTTTTCCATAGCGAGGGAAATAAACGGGGGAACTATTACGAAACAGAATACTAAAAATTCAAGTGACGGTGAAATTGATGAGACTTCTGAGATTTCAACAAAAAACCGTAATAAGATTTCAATTCGCTCTGTCAGTTCGGGTATTAATGTGTATACCCATGATGAAGAGCAGGTAAGGGCGCATTTTTACGGAAATTTTACAACAAGGGACGAGGATGCGGTTCCGTATCTGGAAGTAAAGGAAGACGGATCGATAGTTTCTGTAAGAATTGTATATCCGAAAAATACGCAATTATCTATTTCCGGGAACGCCACTCTGGATGTTTATGTACCCGGTAACTGGGATGGGCAACTTGAAATCAGCAGTGTTTCCGGAAAAATTGCCGCAGATTCGATAACCGGAGATAAAGTCGGGTTGCAGACCACCTCCGGAGGAATAGAAATAGGAAAAGTCGCAGCCGGCGGAATGTTCAGTACACATTCAATATCCGGAAAAAGCAGTATAGACAAAATTGAATGCGATGAAGGGAATTTTCGTTCTACTTCGGGCAGAATTACTGTCGGCTCGGTTGTATCCCGAACAATTAACGCTAAAACAGTATCCGGTCGAATAGAAATAAAAATGATCGCGGAAAGTGCGGATATTGAGTCGGCTTCAGGTGAAATCAATGCTGCATTCGATAACAGTTTTAATACATTCAAGGCCAGAAATGTTTCTGGAAAAGTAAAACTTGCCATTCCTCATGACAGTGAGTTTAGCATTGAAGCCAAATCAATGTCGGGAGGCATTGATATAAAGGACTTTCCTGTTAAAATTTCCACTTCGAAGAACAACGAGTTGAAAGGCCAGGTTGGAAACGGAGACGGTAGTATTTACATAAGTACTACATCCGGAAA
>CAZSVI010000088.1:0-2798 GCA_964610205.1 uncultured Oscillospiraceae bacterium | reverse complement strand
ATTGACGAATTACCTAAATAAAGATATAATATGAATATAATAGTTAAAATGAGGTGATTGTGATGCGGGTTCCATCCACGAAGGTTCAGAATAATTTCGGAAGGTATTTGAAATATGTTGAGGTAAATGAAGAAATTATTGTTACAAAAAAAGGACGGGATGTCGCCAGAATTATATCTTGTGAGAACCCGGACAGTAACAGAGTCAAGGAAGGTGCTGCCGAATACAGGACTAACGGAGGCTGGGTAACCTATGAAGAATTTCTTGAACTTGTTGAAGCATCAGAACAGCGGTTTGAATTGATTGACGGAGTAATTTACAATCTTGCCTCACCTTCTTATAAACATCAGCATATTGTGCACGAGATTCATGGAGCTTTTTATAATTGGTTTAAAGGAAAGAAATGTATACCTCTTACGTCACCGTTTGATATAACTTTTTTTAAAGCGGAGAATAACATTTGTGTTGTCCAACCTGACATCATTGTGATGTGTGATAAGGAAAACATTGATAAAAAGGATAAGTACAAAGGGATTCCCACTTTAGTTATAGAAGTTTTATCTCCATCTACCAGAAGTAAAGACATGCTGAAAAAGCTTGATTTGTATAAGCAATGCGGCGTAAGAGAATATTGGATTGTCGATCCGCAGAATAGTCAAACGATGGTTTATTCTCTTGACAATAATGATATTGTAAATAGTATTGCATATGGAAAAGGCGCCAGTGCATATGTTCAATCGTATTATTTCAATGGGCTTCAGGTTGCCCTGGATGATATGTTTTCAGACTGATATTTATCAATATTTGTTCTCGGCTATGACTATGCTTCATGTGTTTGAAAACATTTTATGAAAGCTTGTCAAGCTGCGGAAATAATCTTTGAACATAACACAGATAAAAAAGATTTTTAAAAAATAGCAATGAAAACAAGACGTAAATATAGAATATAGTGTATAATATCTTCATGTAAAATTAAAAACAGGTATTGGATAAGTTTATTAACAATGTAATAACGGGGTGCTGTTCAATACCCTGTGCGGAGTAATCTTTGCGCCCCTTAAAATAAAGGAGGATGTCTCAATGCAATTAAAGGAAAACTTCAAGTACTCCATGGTTGTTCCAACCAGTATGGGAGTCAGGATCACACCAGCCAACGCTCAGCCTGTATACTGCAGCGGTACATTTGACATGCAGGTTACAAGCGCGGAAACAAATGTTGCAAGTATTTCTTCATATCTGGGTCTGCAGGTAAAGGTGCTTACAACGTTTGTAAAGGATAGTCCCGTAGCCCGCTTAATAAAGGATAACCTTGCAAGCCGGCATATGGAATATGAAGGCAGGGAAGTTCCCCAGGGAGGCCCATGGGGTTACCGTCATCAGTTCAATATCGCCGACAGCGGCTTTGGCTCCAGGGGGCCCAGGGTTCATAACGACCGTGCCGGAGAAGTGGGACGCACGCTCAATGTAAAAGACTTTGATCTGGAGAAACTTTTTGTTAAGGAGGGTGTTCAGATTCTTCATCTTTCGGGGCTTATAGCGGCGTTATCTCCTGATACGGGTGTATTTTGCCTTGAACTGGCAAGAAACGCAAAAAAATATGGGACAAGGATATCTTTTGATCTGAATTATCGGGCAACCTTCTGGAAAAACCGCGAAAAGGAGCTTGGCGATATCTTTGCTGAAATTGCCGGAATTTCTGATATTCTTGTGGGAAATGAAGAGGACTTCCAGCTCTGTCTTGGAATTGAAGGGCCTGAAGCCGGAGGTAAGAATATCGGTGATAAAATTGAAAGCTTTAAAGAAATGATTGGCCGCGTAAAGGCGAAATTTCCAAACGCATCGGTGTTTGCCACCACGCTGCGTCAGGTTGTCAGCACTAACAGCCATCTTTGGGGGGCAATAATGCTTGAAGGTGAAAACTGGCATATTGTTGACTCCCGTGAAATATCTGTCATAGATCGTATCGGCGGAGGAGATGGATTTGTAGGCGGCCTTCTTTACTCGATTCTGAAGGGCTGGGAACCTGAAAAATGGATTCAGTTTGCCTGGGCAACCGGGGCAATGGCTACTACTTTTCTTACCGATTATGCGCAGCCGGCGGATGAAGAGCAGGTATGGAGCGTCTGGAAAGGGAATGCGCGTGTAAAGCGTTAAGCGGCAATTGAAAACGATTGTAATTAATTTATGTTAGGTTAGGAGGATTTTTAAAATGAACAAAGCGGATATTGGTTTGGTCGGACTTGCGGTAATGGGTGAGAATCTGGTTATGAATATGGAGAGTAAGGGCTTTTGCGTTTCAGTGTTTAATCGTACTACCGAAAAAGTAAGCGCTTTCATTAATAGCCGGGCAAAGGGGAAAAATGTAATTGGTACTCACTCTCTGCAGGAGTTGGCCGATTCCTTGAAAAAACCACGCAAGATTATGCTTATGGTAAAAGCCGGAAAACCGGTTGACGATTTCATCGAAATGCTGTTACCTTACCTTGAAAAAGGTGACATTATTATCGATGGTGGAAACTCACATTTCCCGGATACCATAAGGCGTGCGAAATATGTAGAAGAAAAAGGGTTGCTGTATATCGGTACAGGAGTATCAGGCGGTGAAGAAGGCGCACTTAAAGGGCCCAGTATCATGCCGGGAGGTTCGCCTGAAGCATGGAAACATGTAAAACCAATACTCCAGGCAATCGCAGCCAGGGTTGAGGATGGTTCTCCCTGCTGCGACTGGGTGGGTGAAAACGGTGCCGGCCATTTTGTAAAAATGGTCCATAACGGTATTGAATACGGCGACATGCAAT
>CAZSVI010000087.1:0-16027 GCA_964610205.1 uncultured Oscillospiraceae bacterium | reverse complement strand
GCACCGGCAGTATGTATGCAAGATAATTATTATTCAATCCTAAATATTTTGATACTAAAAGATAGGAGGGGATAAGGCCGCCTGAAAAATACATTGTAATTACAAAATAATAAGTAATAAATCTCTTGCCGAAGAAATATTCCTTCGATAATGCATATGCCATCATTGTAATAATAATAATGGACAAAAACGTTGTAATAACCATGATTAATGCAGTATTAACAAGCGAACGGATGAAAACAGCATCGCTTAATACCTTTTTATATGCTCCGGTATCAAAACCTTTCGGCAATAATCCCACGCGCAAAGTGGTTACTGCGACGCTATCGCTTACCGAAACACTGAAAATGTGCATGAGCGGAAAAAGGATTGTTGATATAACTATAAGCATTAAGAATACATTAATGACCTGAAATATTTTTTCTCCTGAACTTTTTTTCATTGTTTTCTATCTCCGTTTCTCTTTTAATAGCAGTACAATTACCAAATTGACCACCCTGCTAATTTTTTAGCCAGACGGTTTGTCCGTATACACTGGAATAAAGTTTATGACAGATTGGGTTAAACCTATGGCTATGGCGGAAGTAAGAGAAAAACGCGCCTGCTCTATACCAAGGCGATATGTGTAGGTGCTGATAACAACGCCGACTTCATAAACCGGGGGAGTATACAACAGGAATATTTGCTCTAATCCGATTGTCACACTCGTAAACAGGGAAATCCCTTTTTCTGTTAAATCCGTAGTGTTTATAAATACTTGCCGCTTGACTGCTTGTACTGTTTGACAATACTATTGCCTCCTGTTATTTACTGGAACAACTGAAATATCGCTTTTAATTTTTCGCGCCGGAAGTATTTATGACCACCGGCGCGAAAATAAAACAAAAGATGTTTACCTGGTTGACGCCTTCTCTGCCTTCTTTATTGCTTCCGGCAGCTTTATATTATATTCGTCGGTTATATCCTGATATCTTTTTATAAAATTTGCTGCCTGAACATCAAATTCCTCAAGGCTTATTTCCTCCAGCATCGCCTTTACTGTAATTGTCCTGGCTTCATTTTCAGCTTCAATTCTTCTTGAATCCGTATCTGCCTCAAGTATGATAAATTTCATTGGATTAATAGGCACTGAATTGGCATCAGCATATACTTTATTGAATTGTTCCCAATATAGCTTTTTATACTCTTGTTTTTGGGCGCTATCTAATTTTGTGTTTTCGATAGCTATCTGCACCCATAACTCAAGGCTTTCTCTCGAGCCGCCAAACATTGCACCATACAATTCACGCCATTCTGTCTGTGCGGATTTTTCAATGTCAATGACTTTTTTCCCATCTGCGATATTGAATTCAATACCTTCACGTCCCCATATGGTCAACTCTTTACATTTATCCGAAAGCAATGCCTCAATGAATCTTGCAGCAGCATCCTTATTTTGACTTGATGAAGCAATTGCCATAGAGTGGGTACCCAAGGGAAGCTGCCCTTCATAGACACTTCGGGGATCTAACAGGGGATCATCTATTTTAGGCCACTGGGCTGGGATTATTATAGCCTCGTCTATGCCAACTGTTGCAAAACGGTATATCCATGAACTTAATCCACCTGCGTTTTGCTGATTTATAAGCACTTTTTTATTAAGCCGCTTGTCCTGAAAGTCCTGGTTTTTGCTTGTAACAAATTCTCTATCCATAAGCTCTTCTTTAAGCATTAAATTGTAAGTTTTGATGGCTTCTTTGTAAAGAGGGTGCTCAAAAGGATGTATCATTTTACCGTTATAATACTGCCATTTATATCCCCAACCGGAACAGCCGTAAGAACTAAATACAAACTCGCACCAATGAAGGTTTTCACGGCTGGTGTAAGGTATGGAATCCGGATATTTTGCTTTCAGTTTTCTCATGGCATCTATCCAGCCGTCCATTGTTTCCGGAATTTTCGTATATCCTATATCTTTAAGCAAATCATACCGTACTCCAAACGCATTATTGACATCACCGTCAGAAGGTAATGAACGAATGCAATAGATATTATTATCGTCTGCTTTTATTTGTTCCATGTATGGAGAATAACGTTCAGACAATATTTCCGAATTCTTAATTATATCCGATAGCTCAATAAAAGCGCCGAGTTTTCCGTTTGAAATTAAATCAGTCGGCAGATTATAATGGACAACATCGCAAATATTACCTGATGCCATCATTAGATTAAACTGAGTGACAATATCCGACCAGGGCGGGACAATTACTTCGGTTATTTCTACATTTGCCATCTTAGATATTTCATCAAGAATAACATTGTTTTTAAAGTCCATATCTTCAGGCGTAGAAATTCCTGATGTAACATAAAAAAATCTGATTTTACCCGGCGGCTCCAGTGCCGTATCCGAAGCACCGGAAGAGGATGCGGCGTCAGATGTCGCACCTGCATCCGTTAATGTATTATCTGTGCCGCATGCAGAGAATACAAGAGAAGCCGCAAGCAGTAATACAGTGAACATAATTATTTTTCTTTTCATCATGGTTAATGAAACCTCCTAATATTTTTTTAATTTTATAAAACCGCATTTAAGTTAACTGTTAAATATAAAAGCCGCTGAAAAAGCATATTAAGATGCGCACACACCTTTTTATGCCTTGAATTATATTCCTGTTGATTATTGAAAACAATGCTGATTTATTCAGGAGAAATATTATTATTATTCTGAACAAATAATGACGGTTGTAAGCTTATACAGATAATTAACTCAATAAATAATGGTTTTTCCCTAATAACGGTTTGGGAGCCGCTTTAATTTGAATCGTCCATCAAAATAACAATATTTACGCCTGTATAAATTAGCATTGTTTTCAGCTTCTATTCCAAATACAATATGGCATGTATAAAAAAAGATGTGTGCACATTTTTTAACCGTTTTATATTAAAATTAAGGAGGTCATTTCTTATGAAACGTAAAAAAATTCTACAGCTCATGATTGCTGTTATTATTTTTTCAGTATCAATTACAGGAACAAACATTGTATTTGCAAGTGTCGTAAATGTAACTGATTTTGGAGCAAAAGACTTTGGAGCGCCAGTACAATGCCAACTTAACGGTACCAGTGTTATTGCTGCTACAGGTGGCATTGGTAATTTATGCGTAGGTGATAATGTGAGAATTGCCAATGGAGCGCAAACCGGAAGCCCGGGTATAGACCTGATGGCTCAAATTACAGCTATTAATGGGTGTAATATAACACTCAACAAGAGTTGTGGCAGTTCAATAACTACTGATGTCTACATAGACAGTACACAAGCCTTTATAGATGCTTTCGATTATGCATACAGCAATAGTTATGATGTAGTAATACCTAACGGAAATTATTATGTTGATAGTGGTGTGGAAATTAAAACAGATGTATCATGTACAGGAACGATATATACTTCAAATAAAGGAACCACGCCACTATTTATTGTACCTCGCAACGGGGAGTACCTAATAATTCCCGGAACCGCTATTAGCGTAAGTCTTGCGAAAGGTACCACTTATATACCCGAAATAGCAGAATTTGTGGGTAGCGATGTAATACTAGATTCACAAGAGAAAATTATAAAGAGAAACAATCCTCCCTCCAATGGATACTATTACAAGGAAGAAATAAACAGGATAAATAGTAATGGTCAACTTATAGAAGGCCTGGCAATAGGTTATAATGACAAATCCAAGCTGCGGCTTATTGTATTTGAGCCAGAGTGTCCAATAACAATAGATGGGCTTGATATAATGTGTATTGATAACGCTATAACAAATGGCGGTAAAGCGATTGTGAAGGTTGAAAGAAGCGATGTGACATTTAACGGACTTGCTATAGATAATGAAAACCTGAGTAAAGTTTATGGTCAGAGGACGGGGATAAATATAGGATATACTGTCAACGTAACTCTAAATAATTCTACAATCAGAGGTTTTATGCTTGATGGGTTAGGCTATGGCGTATCAGCAATTAAAACCCTTTATACAACCTTAAATGATGTTGTGATTAGTAATACACGTCATGCAGTAACAGGCAATGGGGACAATTGCACAACTATTGACGGTGGAAGTTATAAAGGTTACGGCGGAACTATTGACAGCCATTGGGGATATAACTATGTAGTAGAAAATGCTACTGTAGAGGCTGAAGAGGGAGGAAGAGTATTTGCGTTTGCCGGGGATGACTTGACAATCAGAAACTGCAATGTAATAACAGATTACCGCATACTGGTATACAGAAGATCGGATACCCCCTCTATTAAAGGTGAAGTTGCAATTATAAATACAACAGTAACATACACCGGCGATGAAGCAAATAATGATTTCACTTTCTACCGTATCAATCAGACCGAATTCAATCATGAAGCTACTCTGTATAATCCAAACTTAATAATAGAAAATGTGGAATTAGTATTGGATGATGATATCGGTGTAGTAAATATATATGATATAGATCACGATGTTGCGGAAGAATATACAATGCAGAGATTACCTGATTTTATAGCGGTAGATGGTTTACACATAACAGGCGTTAATGATACTGAACTGGAGAATACATATTTCAATATGATGCCTGCAACCAGTATGTATTATGCAGGCAGCCCTGAAGTATATCTGGAAGATATCATAGTAAACACGGGCAGCAGTTATGACGGCCAAATTTTATGTTCCTTTGATCCGGATAACACTGAGGTCCCGGATACACTTTACAATATACATGTAAGAGACTGCGGGACATTACACATTATACCTGCCATGCCTTCCATATTAGGAGAATCGCGTATATACACAATAGAACTGGAATATTAGGAGTTATACCGCCTGCCAGTCATTATTCCGGTTTTAAACTGCGAAAGTGGCGTGGCGGAATTGCAGGCACAGCTTAAGCTTCCCATGCTATAAACAGTAAATACAGCGGCTTATTTCCGCTGTTTGGTTACAAATAATATTTAAATTGGAGGAAACTATTATGAAGAAGAGAAAACGATTGCTTATTGTTGCTGTAATTCTTGTTTTGTCCATGCTTTTCACTGCATGTGGCGAGAAAGAAGCGGACGGTACAGATGCAGGCAAAAATATTACTACAGAGGAAAGTAAAACTGCGGAAGATAGTAAAACCACGGATGAAGAATCCGATATCAATAAAACCGAGCCTGTTTTAAAAGAAAAGCTGACACTGAAAATTCTAATGTACCAGGGAAGTAACCCGGACGCTGTGCCCAGCAGCGATGATCCGGTATATCAGGAACTGGAGAGATTAACCAATGTTCATCTTGATATTGAGGTATTACCCTACGACAATGCTGAGGAGAGATTTACTGCTGCCATGGCAGCCAAAGAACGCTTTGACATAGTTGCTATAAAAAATGAGGGTGAACCGTTTGACATGTATGGGATGGAAGGTTCATTTATTCCATTACAGGATTTAATTGAACAGCATGCTCCCAATATAAAAAAAGCATTTGACGATCCCCGTTCAGGAGAAATTCTACCCTTTACACAAAACGTTTGGTCTGAAATGACAGCATCGGATGGAAATATATACAGTGTTCCCATCCTGGATTCTACAAATACTGTAGGCAGTGTATTTGCCGTCAGAGAAGACTGGCTTAAAACTTTGAACCTGAAAGCACCTGAGACGATTGATGAATTGTACAATGTATTAAAGGCATTCAGAAAGAACGACCCTAATGGAAATAACCAGGAGGATGAAATCCCCTTTGGATTTCAGGGTGGTCCGTTTCTTCGTGTTATGCCTTTCATTAATGCATTTGGCGCTCATATATCCCTTTATGTGGATGAAACTGATGATACAATAAAGTATGGTCCTGTAGAACAGTCATGGAAAGAAGGTATGGCGTTTTTAAACAAGCTGTATAAGGAAGAATTGATTGATAATGAATTCCGACCGGGTGAAAGTAAAGAAAGATGGGCTTCCATGGTATCGGCCAATCGGCTTGGTATGATGTATGTATGGCCGATGAGCGGTATTTGTAAAGCTAATAATGAGTTAGTAAAAATTGATGAAAGCTATGCCTTTGTACCTATGCTGCCTTTAAAGGGAGCTGATGGAAAACGTTTTAAAGATACAAGTACAGCAGGGTCACTTGTTGTACCTGGAGCTGCTGCTATTACATCCTTCAATAATTATCCTGTAGAAACTATAAAGTATCTGGATTTCTTATATAGTGAGGAAGGTATTAAGTTAGCAACTTATGGAGTTGACGGCGTCCATTATAATATTGTTGATGGAAAACCTGTTTACAGTGACCTTATTATGAAAAATCCGGATGGTCTGGATCCGTCATCTGCTGCAGCTATAGAAGGAGCAGGCCTGGTATTGCCAACAATAATCAGGTGGGATTGTTCTATCCAGCTGATGAAGGAATATCCCGAGGTAGTAGACGCATGGGATTTATACAAGGAGACTGGAATAGTAGAGGCACCATTACCTAAATTGCATTTTAAGGAAGATGAGCTTGAAAAAGGAAAGGCAATAATGGATGAAATACAAAAATATGTAGGTTCAGGTTATGTGGGTGATAAAATATCTGCTTTCATTACAGGGGAGGAGTCTCTTGATAAGTATGATGATTTTGTTGCGCAAATTAAGAAGATGGGTCTTGATGAAGCATTAAGAATTTACAACGAAGCTTATAAGAGATATAAGGGATATGCTAAGTAGAACATAAAACTCATATTCCGATGTATTCTGGTGCAAAGTTATAAGTAAATCTTTGCACCAGAATCATACATAATACACATAAAGAATAAGAGGGGTAATGTTTTTTGAAACGTACATATATGTATAAACACATGAGTATTTTACTAGTCATAGTTTTGCTGACATCTATAGCTCCATTAAATCCACAGGCTGAGCCGGCTATAAAATTAAAATTAAGCGAGAAATTTAAAGTAAATAAAGCTACATCCAATAGTAATAATGATACAGATATTTATGGCAGCGTACAGATCGAGGAAGAAAGATCGTATTCTGATTTATTGAAAGAGTATGTAGAAAAAGAATATGAATTGGCAAAGGATTTGGAACTTATATTGGATTCACAGTCACTTACTTCACATTCAGAAGAAAATACCCCGATATTTGCGGAAGTGGCAGGAAAGAAAAACGCATTGGTGTGGGAGGAAGATAGAGAATATTATGAATGGACTGCAGAAATACCACAAGACGGCCTATATGAAATATCAGTAGGATACTATCCGTTGGGAGGAACAAGCAATCCTATCCAACGTTCAATCATGATAGATGGTGAAACCCCTTTTAAGGAAGCATATAATCTATCTTTCCATAAGGTATGGAAAGATAGAGAAGAACCCAGGGTAAATAATACAGGTGATGAAGTAAGACCAAGGCAGATCGAAGAGAAAGCATGGAGAACCGTAGCGCTGACTGACCATCAGGGAATGTATCCGGAACCTTTTAAATTTTATTTTACCAGGGGCAGCCATAAAATCCGGCTGGTATATGTAGAAGAACCTATGGCTATAGGTGATATTGTTATTCAATCACCGGAGAGAATTTCCGCATATGAAGAAGTCTTAGACAAGTATAAGCAAAAAGGATATAAAAATGCGAGCCGGACAGTCAGGTTTGAGGCTGAGAGCACTGCAGAAGGGAAAAGTGATCCTACAATACGAAGGGAAAGTGATGGCGACCCGTTAACTTATCCTTCTTCTTCCACAACCAGAAAATTAAATATTATTGGCGGCTGGCGCTGGAGAAGTGGAAACCAGTCCATCACATGGAAATTCGACGTTCCGGAAGATGGCCTGTACAAAATAGGCATGAGGGTAGGACAGTGGTATCAGGAGGGTCTGCCGGTTTACAGGCAAATTGCGATTGATGGGAAAGTGCCATTTATTGAGCTGAAAGAATATAAATTTCAATATAATTTAAATTGGCAGACGAATGTGTTAGGTGATTCAACTGGAGAACCTTATCTTTTTTTTCTGGAAAAAGGCGAACATGAGCTGACCATGACGGTAAAAATGGGACCATTAAGGGAAGTAATTGAATCTATTTATGAAGATGCATTACTGCTTTCCAGGGTTATAAGGCAGATTGTTATGTTAACAGGAAGTGAGCCGGATGTAAACTATGAATATGAGCTGGACAGGAATATACCGGATTTGCTTGAAAATTTGATCATGTTATCCGGCAGCATGGAAGCTAAGGCAAAAGCACTTAAGGAAATTTCCACTAAAAACCCCGCAATGGCAAATAACTTCTTAATGATTAGTGATCAAATGAAGAAGATGGTAAAGAAACCTGATACTATCCCTATGAAGCTTAATGATTTAAATAATGCATTGAACAGTTTGGGAACATGGAGCCTTAACTTACAGGATCATGCCCTGGCTATCGATTATTTCGTGGCAGGTCCGCCTGACGAAGAATGGGAAAACAGGCGATCCAATATAATTCAGAAATTGCTTGCAACCTGGCAGAATTTCTTCATTTCATTTACAAAAGACTATGATAATGTAGGCAGTGTATATGATGACCAGATAGAAACCAATAAAGTCATTGATGTATGGATATCCAGAGGGAAGGAATGGGCGGAAATAATAAAGGAAATGGCGGATGAGGATTTTACACCCAATACGGGTATTGGAATAAAAATAAATGTTCTTCCAAGCGGCCAGTTGGAAGCAGGTTCGGTAAACGCACTTTTACTCTCAATTTGTTCCGGGAAAGCACCGGATGTAGCATTAAGTGTTGGAACAAATTCCCCTGTTGAATTTGCCATAAGGGATGCTGTAGTAGATTTAACACAGTTTTGTGATTTTGAACAGGTACAGCAGCGATTTTTGCCTAAAATCATGATACCGTTCCAGTACAATGACGGAATATATGCATTGCCTGAAACCATGATATTCAAAGTACTATTTTATCGCAAGGATATTATAGACGAAATTGATATTAAAATACCTGATACATGGGAAGACTTGTACCAGCATGTATTACCGGTTTTATACCAGCATGGAATGCAATTCTACTGTGCTCCTGACTTAAGCACTTTCTTATTTCAAAGAGAAGGAAAGTACTATAAGGATGAGGGTAGGAAATCAGCTCTGGATTCACCGGAAGCCTACCAGGCATTCCGTGAACTTGCAGAGCTTTATACAAACTATAATTTACCCATAACTGCAAGCTTTTTTAACCGTATGAGACAGGGAGAAATGCCTATGGGAATAGGGGATTACAACCTTTATATCCAGCTTTCAGTAGCAGCTCCTGAATTATCGGGAAGATGGGAAATAGCGCCTTTGCCCGGACATATGACAGAAAATGCCGCGATCAACCGTGCTACCGGAGGAATAGCAGCTAATGCTGATATTATAATGAGTCAGTCAGACAAGAAAGAAGTCTCCTGGGAGTTATTAAAATGGTGGACAAGTGATGAGACCCAGGTACAGTTTGGAAGAGAATTAGAAGCATTAATGGGCGTCCAGGCCCGATGGAATACCGCCAATATAAACGCATTTACAAAACTGCCTTGGAATAAGCAGCATTTAATAGTAATCCAGGAACAGTGGGAGTGGGCTAAGGAAATACCCGTAGTTTTAGGGGGATACTTTACCGGCCGCCATACGAACAATGCTTGGAACAGGGTAGTCCTTGGTGAAATGAACGCAAGAGACTCCTTAGAACTAGCTGTTAAAGATATTAACAGAGAGTTAAGAAGTAAACAGATAGAGTATGGGTTCATAGAGGAGCAAAGCCAACCATGAGCAATGTAATTGAAATAGGCAAGGAACAAAAGGTAATAAAGACCAGTTCTGATTGGAAACATAAATTGAAAGTTTTCCTGGGTAGGTATGGAACAGGCTACTTGTTTTTATCTCCGTACTTAATACTATTTATAATATTTACTGTTATCCCTGTGATTGTTGCCATAGGAACAAGCCTTACCAACTATAATATGCTCCAAGAAGCAAAGTGGCTTGGAATTTCCAACTACCGCCTTCTATTTACAGACGATGATATTTTCTTAATTGCTTTGCAAAACACGGTAGTGTTTGCTTTGATAAGCGGACCCACAGGATATATAATGTCATTTTTTGCAGCCTGGGTCATAAATCAATTAAAGTTTAAAAAAGGCTTTGCATTGGCTTTTTATGCCCCTTCTATAACAAGTGGTGTTGCTATGTCGGTAGTATGGATGTGGTTTTTTGCCAGTGACCGGTATGGGATGATTAATAATGTACTGATAAATTTGGGAATTATTCATGAACCTGTGTTATGGAATCTTGATGTGGACACAATTCTTCCGGTAGTAATAATCATTTCTATATGGACCAGCATGGGAACGGGATTTTTAGTATTTTTAGCCGGGCTTCAAAACATATCAAAGGAGTTATATGAAGCTGCAGCTATTGATGGTATTAAGAATAAATTTCAAGAGCTTTGTACGATTACTATTCCATTGATAAAACCACAGCTGCTCTTTGGCGCAATTAACTCTATAGTAGGTTCCATGGGCGTATTTGATATAGCCGTGTCGGTAGCAGGAATGCCAAGTCCGGACTATGCAGCGCACACAATTGTTGCCCACCTATATGATTACGCGTTTATCAGGTTTCAGATGGGTTATTCATCAGCAATATCAGTAGTTTTGTTTTTAATCACATTTTTAATGGGCAGGGCATGTATGAGGATGTTCTCATCGAAAGATATCTATTAAAAAGGAGAAAGAGTGCCATGAAGAAAAAGCTTAATCGCATAACCGCAGGCAAGGTTTTTGTCTATATTTTTATGATTTGTATGGTGGCTTTCACTGCAATGCCTTTAATATATGTAATCAGTACAGCCTTCAAGCCATTGGATGAGTTATTCATATATCCTCCAAGGTTTTTTGTACGTAACCCCACCATTCAGAATTTTACGGAGTTGTTGATTGCGTTAAGCAGTTCTGCAGTACCCTTTACCCGTTATGTATTTAACAGTTTGTTTACCGTCAGTATAATAGTTTTTGTTACAGTAATTATATCAAGTTTAGGGGCATTTGCCCTGGTGAAATACAAGCTGCCCGGCAGCAAGTGGATATTTTCCATTATACTGTCTGCTCTAATGTTTTCACCCCATGTAACCCAAATACCAAACTATATGGTGGTAAATAACCTGGGAATAATAGATACATATTTCGCGCTTATTATTCCCAAACTTGCGGCAGCTTATAATTTTTTCCTTATGAAACAATTTATTGAACAGTTTCCTAATGAATTGCTTGAATCCGGAAGGATAGATGGGGCAAAAGAGTGGACATTATTCTGGAAAATTGTTATGCCTTCACTAAAGCCTGCATGGTCTACTCTGGTTGTTTTCTCTTTTGTGTCCAATTGGAATGACTATTTTACACCATTAATATTTACAACCAGTGAAGCCATGAAAACTTTACCCCTTGCATTAAACACAATATCAAGCGGTGGATCCATCGCACGTGCAGGGGCTACATCTGCGGCAGTATTTTTAATAACAGTACCTACCATAGTAATATTTACATCAATGCAATCCAAAGTTATGGAAACCATGGTGCATTCAGGAATAAAGGCATAAGGAGATGATGAAAAATTGAGGGGTGTAAACAGATTTTTTAACAGGCTGCTATTTTTGATAATAATACTTACTCTTTGCTTTTCTCAGGCAGTAAAAGCTGAGGAAGACCATTATGTTTATGAGAATAATTTGGATAGTACCTGGCGGAGGATTCCTATCCCAATTACATACATACCTGTAAAAGTCATAGAGTACATGGGTGAAAAAGGTGGGTTTTTAAATGGCGCGGAAGATCTGTTTATAGATAAAAATAATTATTTGTATGTTGCGGATACGCTTAATAACCGTATTGTGAAACTGACTGCGGATGGTACCGCGCTGGGAATATTTACAGGACCGGTGGAAAAACCTTTAAAAAACCCCGGAGGGATATATGTGGATGATGATGGTGATATGTATATTGCGGATACCGGAAACCAGCGGATTGTTCATTTGTTCCATGATGGGACTTATATAGAAGAATTTATAAAACCTAAATCAAACCTGCTGAATGAAGATTTTACCTTTGATCCTTCCAAGGTATGCATCAATTCGACAGGATATATTTATGTTATTAAAAGCCAGGCTTTTTTTAGTATGGATGCCGATAATGAGTTCCGCGGTTATGTAGGGTCAACTGAAGTAGAATTTGATATTAGAAGATTTTTAATTCGCATGTTTGCATCGGATATACAAAAAGTCCGTGTTGCAAAAGAGCTTCCTGATTCATATTCAAATTTTGTCATTGATGATAGCGGCATGATTTATGCAACAGTTATTAATGCTGAAAAGAACCAGATAAGGAAAATCACAGCGGCAGGTAAAAACATTTACCCGAAGAACTTTTATGGAGAATATACGGCAGCCAGTGTGGCTTCCAGATTGGTAATTAAGTTTCCATACTTTGCAGATATAGCCGTTAATAATCATGGTATCGTTAGTGTGATAGATCAAACGTCAGGAAAAATATTCCAGTATGATCAGGAGGGGAATATAATCGCAGCCTTTGGAGGTCTTGGAGAGCAAAAAGGTATGTTCAGGATTCCTTCAAGTCTTGTTGCAGACAGCCAGGGAAGACTCTATGTATTAGACCAGGAAGCAAATAACATACAGGTTTTTGAACCTACCCGTTTTATTCAATTGGTTCATGCGGCTTCCAGCTGCTACAATGACGGAAGATACAGCGAATCTAAAGAAATATGGGAAGAAGTTCTTAAAATTGATGGAAAATATGGCCTTGCTCACAGAGGAATAGCAAAAGCCCTGTTAAAAGAGGAAAGATGGAAAGAATCTATGGAAAGGTACAAGCTGGCCAATGATCAGGAAGGATATTCAGAAGCATTTAAACGGTACAGGCATTCTATTTTCCAAAGTTACTTCGGATGGGTTATACTCGCAGTTTCTGCCGCAATCAGTGCTCTGCTTTATATATTGAAATATTTGAAAAAATCATCGGAGATAGTATTGCAAAAACATATGGGCTGGTGATATGGGTCAATTTATTTTTCAATTATGACTAAGGAGGAACTGGAATGTACACACTGGAGCTATCAAAATCTATATTGTTTCACCCCATTGATACATTTTATTATATAAAATCGAGACAAAAATCAATTAGTTATGTTTCATTCATTTTATTGCTGCTTGCAGTAGTAGCAGTCCGCATAGCTTCTATATTTATTATGCATTTTCCCATTGCTTCAATGCAACCAAGAGATGCAAACATATGGCTGGAGACAGTAAAACTCCTATTGCCTGTTCTTACATGGGTAATTTCGTGTTATGCCATTACAGCCATTTCAGAAGGAGAGACCCTGCTAAGTGAGACATTTGCTGCATCTGTCTATTCCATGGTACCCTATATTGCGTTTACAATACCTTTGGCTTTGCTTTCCAGAGTGATGGAAAGAGATCAGCTGCTGCTATATAATGCACTTAGTATTATTGTACTTATATGGGTACTGGTAACATTTTTCCTTGGTGTTAAAACATTAAACGATTATACAACGGGTCAAACTGTAAAAGTATGTATTGTAAGCCTTATTACAATGCTGCTCATTTGGGCGGTTTTAATACTTCTTTTTGCCCTTACAAGCCAATTAATTCAATTTTTATGGGGCGTAATTCTAGAAATAAAAATGATCTTTATGAAATAAGGCAAATGAAAAGGGATGAGTAGAAATGAAGCTGACAATGAAAGATAAACGATGGTTATCAAAGCCGGTGTGCCTGTTGGTATGCCTTGGGACAGTTTTGAGTATGTTTGTTAATATAGTGCAGGCCGATGACGGTATAAAGTTTGAAGATAATGATGGTTATAAAAAGATAACTGAAACGGATGAGATTGCTTTATACTATACGACAGATAATTATGGAATTGCCATAGAAGACAAACGCAACGGTCACATATGGAGTTCTGCCGCAGATTACGGGAAGTATGATGCGGGAGATTTGAATAATTTTATGATAAGTAAGATTACAGCGTTATTTGATTTTAAATATACGAACACTGCAAATAAAAAGTATGCAATTGTCGCTCTAGATTATACCGCCCATAAGCCGGAAGTAAGTATTGAACCGATTGAAAACGGAATAAACATGCTTTATAAATTCAGCAAATTGGGTATTTCCATTGCTTTAAAGATTTCAATAGAACGGAATATACTTACCATACATATACCCGTTGAGGGGATTAGGGAAGAGGGGGATTATCATCTTGTAAGCCTTGATTTGATGCCATATCTTGGAGCAAGTTATAACAAGGAACAGGGATATATTTTTTATCCGGATGGAAGCGGGGCGTTATTCAGGTTTGCAAACGAACCTCGTAAAAATATAAACAGGTCAAGGTTCTATATTTACGGCACTGATTCATTGGACCTGAACGTCTATGAGTATAATAGTAATATAAAGATTAAAACTGCAATGCTGCCTGTCTTTGGTGTAAAAAAAGGAGAAAATGCCGCGTTTTTAGCTGTTGTTGCAGAAGGGGAATATGATGCGGCAGTGAATTTTAGTCCCGCAGGTTTCTCCAATATTCATCTTAACAGGATAAGTCCTGAATTTACATATAGGAGAACTTATAGCGATTTAAGAAATGATCCTAATATCCCTCCCAGAATAGAAACTGAGATGGTTAAAGCCGACAGGGAAGTGAAATATTTTTTCCTTGCAAATGATAATGCTGACTACAGCGGAATGGCAAATGAATACAGGGATTATCTGATTGAGAAAGGAGATCTGGTTAAGAAAATCGGAAAAAACAGCCGAAGCAGTAACAGTATTCCCATAAGTCTTGATTTATTTATGGGAATAAAAGAAGAAAGGATTTTATTTGATAAATTCATCCAGGCGACTACTTTCCAGCAAAGTAAAACAATATTGGAAGAATTTTCAGCGCTTGGAGTGGATAATATCCAGGTAAAATTGATTGGATGGGGTGCTAAAGGATATGGAACATATCCGGTATTCCTCCCCCCTAATAGAAAGCTTGGCGGGGTGGTGGGGCTCAAAAAACTGGCGGAATATACAAAAGAAAAAGATTTCCCGCTTTATCTTGATGCTAATTTTACTGATGCAAATAAAGATGCGGGAGGTTTTTCTGTACGCAATGATACAGTATACTCTAAAAATGGATTAATAGTTTCAGATATGACAAACAAGGAATTTTTATTAAACCCGTTGATAGCATTGGAAAGATTCAAGAACCAATTTATTCTTAAAGTAAAGGAATTTGGAATAGGCGGGTTGTGTTTAGAACGAATCGGAAACCAGGTATATCGTGATTATAATAAAAAATATCCTGCAACTCGGGAAGAAACAGCAGGGCACTGGCAGGAAATGCTGGAGGTTACTGGCAATCAGCTTGGGAATTGTGGGGTAGAGGGCGGGAATGCATATGTATTAAGATATGCCGATAGGTTATTTGATATCCCGGTTGAAGATTCCGGCAATCTCATTACCAATGAAGCGATACCCTTCTACCAGATGGTAGTTCACGGTTACATCCCGTATTCGTCTACTCCGGGTAATTTATTTTACGATTACCAGAAACAGAAATTGAAATGGGTTGAATACGGTTGTTTGCCATATTTCAAACTAACCTACTGCAAGCCGGATGTACTTAAGTATACGGATTATAACTCGCTGTTTTCCTCGTATTATAAAGAATGGCTTGACATTGCAGCAAATACCTATAAAGAGTTTAATGAACATCTTGGAGAGTTTTGGGCTGAGGAAATAGTGAAACACGTGCAATTGCGCAAGGATATATATAAGGTTACTTATAAAAGCGGCACAATAGTATACATAAACTACAACCAAACCAATGTGTTCATAGAAGGTTATGAAGTAAAAGCAGTAGATTATCTTGTAGTGGATAAGGAGGGAAATGTTAGATGAAACAGAAGAGTAAAAAACGGTTAACCATAGAACAAAAACATGTATTGGAGGGT
>CAZSVI010000086.1:0-16207 GCA_964610205.1 uncultured Oscillospiraceae bacterium | reverse complement strand
CAACTTGCTTAGAGCGAAAAAGTTTGCAAAAAAACAAACTTTTTTAGAGGAATTATATATAACAGGCTGTTTTTTGTAATCAATTTGTAACGAAATGAATGATGAAACAAGTCGTTTTCTGTTGAAACCCGTTAACCCATATGATATGATTGTGAGTGAGGAATATCCAATACCTGTCGAAAAGAGGGAAATTCCAGATGAGTGATTTATTTAAGGTAAATGCGTGTGTTTATTCGCGCAAAGGGTACGAAAGAGAGTACAATCGTGATGACTTCTATATGAACGGAAAGTTTTTATCTGAGCAACACCTGGATAATATGCAGGCATCCATGGAAAACCGGGGAAGCGAATACTTCTTTGCAACAGCCGACCACATGGAATTTTCCGATGATGAGCAAAGAGCCAGTTTTTCTGTTCTTCGTGAAATTGGAAAGTTTCACGAGAAAATTACCGTTCACGAAGGGGATCTGGACTTTAAAACCAAGGAACTGACTTCCCGGGTACTGGAAACGGGAAAGTATCTTAACAGTTTTCTTGATATGAACAATATTCCTGAAACAGACACCGCAAGGCAAATGGGGTTTTCAGGCCTTTTGCTGTCGGATGGTAAAGCGGTTGGCGCTACATACGGAACCGGGCATATTTATTTTTGCCGGGGAAGCGTTTTCAGGCATATGACTGCCGATCGGGCTAAACCGTATAGGTTGGCGGAACTTGGTATAATATCAGATGAAGAGGCTGAAGGTATTCAGGAGAAATATAATGCCGGGGAAGAGAAGACAAATCCGGTTACAATTTCAGAGCCTGTTGAAGTACTGGAAGGCGATAAATTTCTTTTAATCAGTGACGGTATATATAACACACTGGGTGAAGAATACCTGGAAGATATTTTATCGATGCGCAGCGACAGCACCTACATAGCCTACAGGATTATATCGGAAGCCATGAAACGCGATTGCATTGATGATATGACCGCTATGGTCGTGCGTATTGAAAGAATAACCTCGGGTACAGGCGTTGTCAAAAAATCTGCGGAAAGGCCTAAAATATCAACATTGAAGAGCACACCACCACCACCAACTTACAAATACAGAAAGAATAAAAATTTAAAGAAATATGAAAACATAATATATTACGCGGCTGTATTACTGACGGCTGTTTTACTGATTATTATCGCAATTCTCATTATTAAGAATATGCTTATAAAGATGAATGACACTGATATAAGTCCGACTCCGACTATATCCGCTGAATTATCTCCCTCGCCGACACCGGAGGCAACACCGGAACCTACGCCGGAGGCAACACCGGAACCTACCCAGCCACCGGCAGAGACGAAAGAGCATACGGTTGTCAGTGGCGACACTCTTACCTCCATAGCTAAAAAGTATTACGGTGATGATAATAGTTTAGTTGAAAAGCTCGGAAAATATAATGAAATCCCCGAACCATACAACAATATAATTCTGGGGCAAAAAATAATAATCCCGCCGAAAGAAGAATTGTTGAAAATAAGATAAAAAAGGGTAAGGGGTGTCGGAATTTCCGGCACCTCTATTATTTTATAAATCTATCCATAAGAGTGTGACCCTTATCGATATAAAGCCCCGTTAAAGAAGCAGCTTTCTCCGTAAAGCGAAGGGAATTGTAAAATATATTCTTTGACTTTCTGTAAATAACAAAAGGAACAGGCTCCCTGGAGTGTGTTTTAATCGACAAAGGTGTTGGATGGTCGGGAAGCAGCAGGATTGAATAATCCCATTTCCCAAGTCCGTCCAGTAAAGGCGACAGAAGTTCAGCGTCAATTTTCTCTATGGACCGGACCTTTTCTTCAGCAAGACCCTGATGCCCGCATTCATCAGGTGCTTCCACATGAATGTAAACAAAATCCCGTCCGCTTTCGAGCTCCTGTAAAGCGGCTTTTGCTTTGCCCAAATAATTTGTGTGTAAATTTCCTGTAGCTCCCTCAACTGGAACCGGTTTAAGTCCTGCCAGAATTCCAATTCCGTTAATTAAATCCACAGCTGAAATGACGCTGCCGCTCAGACTGTACTTTTCCTTAAAAGACGAAAGCAAAGGTTTTCTTCCCTGGCCCCAGAGCCAGATGGAGTTTGCCGGATTCAAGCCGTTCTCGGTTCGTTTAATGTTGACAGGATGATTCTTTAAAATTTCCCAACTCTTTTTCATGAATGATAGAAATATATCGCTGCCATTGCCATCCGGCAAGAAAGAAACGATACTTCTTCCGCTGATATCATGCGGTGGGGTGAAGGATGAACCTTCTTTGCCGTTTTTCCATATTAAGCAGTGTCTGTAGCTGATACCCGGATATAATGTAAATTCAGAGGTATTCATGTCCTTTGCGATTGCCCGAATCAACTCATGAGCTTCAGGGGTAGTAATCTCACCTGCGCTGTAATCGACCATTGTCTTCTTTTCATAGTCTTCGCCGGAAGATAGGGTAACAAGATTGCACCGCAGGGCTATGTCGGTTTCCTGCATGGTAATACCTATACTGACAGCTTCAAGAGGTGAACGGCCTGTATAATACAGCTTTGGCTCATATCCGAAAACAGAAAGATTGGCTACGTCACTTCCTGGAGGGAAGCCCACAGGTATTGTTTTTACAAGGCCCAGGCTTCCGTTTTGAGCCAGATAGTCCATATTTGGCTTATAAGCCACCTCCAGCGGTGTTTTATCCCCAAAACCTGAAACAGGATAATCCGCCATACCGTCGCCCAACAATACAATATATTTCATAAGCACCTGCCCGTGTCTATAGGAGCTGAATTTGATTTTTGCCCGCTTGCCGAGCAACCAACAGAATGGGAATGTGTTTTTGCTAAGGCAGAGTATTACAAAAATGTTCAGCTTATAAACCGAAATTTAAAATACTATACGAATTATACCAGTTTGAATGGGTCAAGTCAAAGGAATAGCGAGGTTTCTTCTTTCTGTCGCACGGCTGCGTGTTACTGTTCAGAGGTTATATCTGATATAAAAAGGAGAAATTTAACACTTACCATAATTTGTGATAATATGGTATTATGAAGTTTGGTATCATTGTTTTATATACAAACGCACGGCATATTGCACTCAAAACGAGTAAAAACATCCGTCTTTTTTTAGCAAAATGGATATGATAAAGGTACATTTTTATGAATTTTTCAGCATGTCTGATACCTGTTCTTCCCGGCTAAACAGAACGCATCCTCCGGTATGTTCCTGAAGCAGCAATCCACTGTTGTTCAGCTTTTGAAACAGAGGAGAATCCAGAGCCTCCAGCAGGCTTAAATCCTTCACATTTGTATCGGAATAGGGTGAAAACGGACATGGTTCCGCTTTCCCTTCGGGATTAATATGGAAGAATCCTCTTCCCGCGGCAAGACAACCTCCTGTTGCTTTTTCATCTCCCGGAAAGGATATGAAAATAACATTATTCATAACTTTTCTAAAGTCATTAACCCGGGTTTCCAGGTATTCTCTTTCCCGGTCGGAAGGGGCAAGTTCCTCCGTATTTTTTAAAGCCGGAACATACTCAACATAGAAAATGATTTTACAGCCCTTTTTGTACAAACCACGTATGTATTCTTCATTGGTAACTGTACTTATATTCTCAGTTGTAACCGTTATGGACGTGCCATATAAAATATGCTTCGTATGCATTTCATTCATAATGTTCCGCAGCAGATCATATGTACCGGTACCGCGCCTTTTGTCTGTTTGCTCCTTATTTCCCTCGAGGCTTATAATGGGAATCAGGTTTCTATGGTTATCAAACAGATCTATATAATCTTTACCGATTAGCGTTCCATTTGTAAATACCGGAAAGATAATTCCCGAAATTTTACCTGCACATGCAAGGATATCCGAACGCATTAAAGGTTCTCCGCCTGCCAGCAGAATAAATGAAATTCCAATGCTTTCCGCTTCATGGAAAATTTCCTCCCAACGTTTTCCGGACAGTTGATTTTGTATATTACCTTCCCCACAGAGTTTATTTTCTCTTGCATAGCATCCCTTGCAGAATAAATTGCAGCTGTTGGTAATACTGGCAATCAGAAAAGGAGGTATGTGCCTTCCCTGCTTTTCGTACTCCTCCCGGATCCGGTTTGAGGTTGCAACACAGCCCATGTGTTTCAGAAAGAAAGCCGTTCCCTTCGGGTTTCTCAGGGTTGTTTTTATAGCATCCTTTACCAATCCTTCTATGGATTTATTCAAATACTCGGTTAGATTAAAAATCATGTCAATCAATACCTCTGTCTTTCTTAAATGTGTTGAACGGTAAAATCAGTTAACTTATCTGTAGATACATATTAACTTTTCCCTATACTATACGTTAAAAATGACTTCCGGTATGATTGTTCTATTTATCCTTTTGAAAAATATAAAGGACTTTAAAAAAGAAGCTGTAGGCTGCAGGGAAGTTTCGTAAATAATTGAGAACAACATTCCTGATAGATCATTAATGGGCTCTTATTAATGAAGAGACCATCTTCTGAAAGTAGTATAATATAACTCAAAATGGGTTTATCCCAGCATGGACAGCAGTACGCCCGCAGCTACGGCCGAACCGATAACACCTGCGACATTCGGGCCCATTGCGTGCATAAGAAGGAAATTCTGCGGATTGGCTTCCTGACCAACCTTTTGTGATACACGCGCGGCCATCGGAACCGCGGATACACCGGCCGAACCGATTAACGGATTAATCTTGCCGCCGGACATCCAGTACATCAGTTTTCCGAACAGGGTACCTGTCGCTGTTCCGATACAGAAAGCAATCAAGCCCAGTACAATAATGGAAAGCGCTTGTATGCCGAAGCCCGGCTGACTGAACTTATCAGCGCTTGCGGTAGCTCCGACCGTTAGGCCGAGGAATATGGTAACAATATTGATAAGGGCGTTTTGAGCGGTTTCATTCAACCGTCCGACAACACCGCTTTCCCTGAAAAGATTACCCAGCATCAGCATACCGACAAGGGGTGCTGAAGAAGGAAGTATTAAAATCACTATAATACTGACGATTATCGGGAACAGTATTTTCTCGAGTTTTGATACAGGCCGGAGCTGCTCCATAACAACCTCGCGTTCTTTTTTTGTAGTTAACGCCTTCATAATCGGAGGCTGAATTATCGGAACCAGAGCCATATAAGAATATGCCGCCAGAGCAATAGGCCCAAGCAGTTCAGGTGCAAGCTTGGATGTAAGCCAAATAGCTGTCGGGCCGTCCGCTCCGCCAATAATGGCTATGGAACCGGCCTGCTGCAAGGTAAAGTTGCCGAGGGCCATTGCACCGATAAAGCTTCCAAAGATACCAAATTGGGCTGCAGCACCCAGCAACAGGCTTTTCGGATTCGCAATCAATGGCCCGAAGTCAGTCATAGCTCCAATTCCAAGGAAAATTAAAGGAGGATAAATTCCCAGTTTGATACCGAGATATAATAAATCCAATAAACCACCATCATGAAGAATCGTATCAAAATTAAGAGGCTGTACATCCCATAATTCGGGATGCATCAAGTTGCCTAACGGGAGATTTACAAGCAGCATACCGAAAGCAATGGGAACCAATAACAACGGCTCATACTTTTTTACAATCGCCAGATATAAGAAGCCGCAAGCAATAATAAGCATCACGCCATGCAACCAGGTTAAATTTACAAACCCCGAATCCGATATCAGTTTTGAAATTGCATTTGTAAAATCCTGCCACATTAAAATAACCTACCTTTTTTAAAATTAAAAAATCTAAAGTTTTGAGAGGATATATTCGTTTCTTCCTGCTATATTCCATATAGGTGTGGTATGTCCAATTCTTCTGACGGATTTAACCTTAAGCCCTGAACCTGAACCGGAACCCTGTATGCTGGAAATAACAGCAGCAGTGATTACCGCAATCAATTCCGGGTCTGTTTTATTGGGCAAACCGGCATACTTAACAGTGGGCGCACTGGATGGTATGGTGTTTTCAGCCGTTTGTTTTTTATCACCGTTACCTTTTTTTGTTCGATCATTCCTTACAAGGTTAGTGTACAGCTTAATACAGAATATGATAATTACCAGCGCGGCAAATACAACGAACATACCAACCAGAGCAACTACTAAGGATTCTATAAATGAAGTCATTTTTGCACCTCCCTGAAGATAATAGAGAATCGCTCCTGTTAAAATTATCACAAGATTGGCCTGGCGTCAATAAGGTTGTTCATAGTTTTCTTAAATAGGCTTATTCAATGATCGCTTGCGCGAATTGCGTGCCAAAACGCGGGCGCTGAAGAGTCTTCCTGACGCGTTTTGTGTGCAACGCGCTGCGAGCATTTTATCAAATGCCGCATCAGTGGGGGACTGAAGTCACCATTGATGGAAAAATCGGTTTATTCCCCGCCTTTTGAGGCAGGGTCTTGGGCATTTAATAAACAACTTTTTTTTATGGTTGCGGATTTTTTATGCTTTAGGGTATAATAAACCTGTTAAAAAATTTATCGTTTATGGAGGAAAAAGCAAATGGCCAAAGTTTCAGAGGATATGATTATCAAGGATGTACTTATGCTGGATGAAGGCACTGCGCCTATTTTTATGAAACACGGAATGCATTGCCTGTTCTGTCCTTCCGCATCAGGTGAGAGTATCAAGGACGCATGTGTTGTCCATGGAATAGATCCACAGAAGCTGATTGATGACTTAAATCAATACCTTGATAGCGATATAAGTTGAACCAAGTTTTTTGTCATTATTTTGTACAGCTAATATAGTAATAAAAAGTTAGATCATATAAGTAAATTTTCTTGAACGGCACAGGAAAGAAAACTATAAATCCTGTGCCGGTTTTGTCTTTAATTTAACCCATTGTGTCAGTAATATAGTTCAAAAGTTGTATGAAGAGAATTACTTTCCTGAAAGCAAATGAAGCATGAGCCAGTTAACTCCTGTGCTTAAATCATTGCCGGTTTGAGGAGCGGGATATTGACGCTGTTTGAGGGAGGGGCTATAATATGACTATACAAAATAAGTTTGCAAATCATTGCTTCCATTGTTATAAGGTTAAATATGGAAATACTTTAAGGCAATTTTAAACGAGGTGACATATGATACTGTCTGAGATTGTAAATTTATTGAATTGCCAGGTTCATACCTGTGGCGATAAACTTGACATTATGGTTAAATCAGCTTGCGGAGCCGATTTGATGAGTGACGTTATGGCTTTTTCAAAAGAGAATGCCATGCTTCTTACCGGTCTTATAAATCCGCAGGTAATCCGGACAGCAGAAATGCTGGATATTCAGGTTATTGTTTTTGTCCGCGGAAAGAAACCGGACAGCGGGATGTGCGAATTGGCCGGAGAAAAGGGAATTGTGCTTTTATCAACTGATTTGCCCATGTTTGTTTCTTGTGGCGTTTTATATAAAGCCGGAGTTACGGGAAGAGGAAGTGACTGTGGATAACCTTATCAAAAAGAAGTATGAGATTCCAGCCAATGATTTTACCGCCGCTGGTGAAGCATCCAGCAATGTGCGGCGATTGTTGGATCAGCTTGGTGTAACCCCTTCAATAGTGAAAAGGACCTCAATAGCGATGTATGAGGCTGAGTTAAATGCCGTTATTCATGGAAATGGCGGGAAAGCTCTTGTTAAGATATACGAAGACAGAATTGCCATTTTGATTTATGACGGAGGGCCGGGGATTGAGAATATTGAACTGGCGATGAAGGAAGGGTATTCCACTGCACCGGACAGTATACGGGAAATGGGATTTGGTGCGGGAATGGGTTTATCAAATATTAAAAAAAACGCGGATGAGTTTATTCTTGAAAGTGAAGCCGGAAAGGGAACAAGAGTATATATTACAATGTATTTTGATTTATGAGTTCGTTAGAGATAATTATATGAAAGGACTTTTTTAATGACACAATATTTTCATTCAGTTACATTGGAAGAGGAAAAATGCAAAGGGTGTACAAACTGTATAAAGCATTGTCCCACTGAGGCTATCAGGGTTCGGAACGGGAAGGCAATCATAATGAAGGAACGCTGTATAGACTGTGGGGAATGTATAAAGGTTTGTCCTTACCACGCCAAAAAAGCGATTACAGATTCCCTGGCTTCCATCAGCGATTATTCTTATAAGACAGCAATACCGGCACCGTCATTATATGGGCAGTTTGGATCGGCATTCAGCCGGGAAAGAATATTAAAAGGCATTTTGGAGATTGGTTTCGACCATGTTTTTGAAGTCTCAAAGGCGGCTGAAATTGTATCTGATGCTACACGGCAGATAATGAGTACTAATGATTTAAAAATGCCAGTAATTTCTTCCGCATGTCCTGCGGTAGTACGATTGATTCAGGTTCGTTTTCCCAATCTGATTCCGAATATCTTAAAAATAGAATCTCCAATGGAAGTTGCCGCAAAGATAGCCAAGCGGACTCTGGCAAAGGAAAAAGGTCTCAGACTGGAGGATATAGGCGTATTCTTTATATCTCCGTGCGCCGCAAAGGTTACCAGTGTAAAGGCTCCGTTTGAAAATAAGGAGTCGTATGTTGACGGGGTTCTGGCAATGAAGGATATCCATTTGATGCTTCTTGAAAAAATGAAGAAGCTGCCTCCGGATATCGACGGAGGGCTTGTATCTTCCGGGTTCCATGGTGTGGGATGGGCAGGTTCAGGTGGGGAGAGTTACGCCCTTGGAAATGACAGGTATCTTGCAGTTCATGGTATTCATAATGTGATTAAAGTGCTTGAAGAAATCGCAGACGACCGTCTGGAAGGGATAGAATTTGTTGAAGCCCTGTCCTGCACCGAAGGTTGTCTCGGAGGACCATTGACAGTGGAGAACCCGTTTGTGGCACGCACGAACCTGAAGCGGCAAATCGATATGGCGAAGGAGACGGACTTTTCTCATATCAACAAGGCCGATGATTATCAGGAGTTGCTTTGGACAAGGGACGTGGAGTATAAGTCTATTCTGAAGCTGGATAATAACATGGCAAAGGCGCTAAAAAAGATGAAGAAGCTAGAGGAAATAAACGACGGCCTTCCGGGATTGGATTGCGGAGCATGCGGGGCGCCGAGCTGCCGGGCTCTTGCGGAAGATATTGTCAGAGGAGACGCTTGTGAAACCGACTGCATATTTAAATTGAGGGAGAAGGTATCCAGTCTGGCGGATCAGATGAAGGCATTGGAAAAGCTGCCTCGGTCATAATCCTCAAATGTGAAACAATCAATGAGCTCCTATAGAGGTACGGGTCTAAGGTGGCGTTTGAAAAATGGAAACGGGTGATAAATATTGACAGTCCGGGATTTTGCCGATAAAAACAGATACAGTATATTAAGCAATACCGAATCAGCGTCAGATCGAATTATAACCGGAGTATATACCTGTGATTTGCTGAGTATGGCTATGGCCGGGGTAAAAGACGGAAATCTCTGGATTACCGTGCATACCAATATAAATGTAGTAGCCGTAGCAGCTTTGACCAATGCGTCCTGTGTAATTATTCCCGAATCCATTCCGGTTGAGGAGGCAACTGTAAAAAAAGCCGGGAAGGAAGGGATTATTATCATATGCGCTCCTCATAACGCCTATGATATATGTACCCGCTATTATGTGCAATCCGGCGGTGCCGTATTATGATTAAGGCTGCACTGGACTTGCATGTCCATTCCTGTTTATCCCCCTGTGCCGGCGATGACATGACACCAAATAACATAGTGAATATGGCAAAGCTGAAGGGACTGGATATTATTTCGGTATGTGATCATAACCATACCGGAAACTTGCATGCCATATCGAAGGCAGCCGGAGAACATGGATTAATTTTACTTCCCGGTATTGAGCTGGAAACCTCCGAAGAAATTCATATACTGTGTTATTTCCCTTCATTGGCCTGTGCAGAGCATATGCAGGATATTCTTAACCTGAATTACAAAAACATTCGAAACAGGGAAGATATTTTCGGGACCCAGTGGATTTTTGATGCCGGAGACAACCCGGTAAAAAAAATAGATCATTTATTATGTACATCTACAAATCTGGATCTGTATCAGGCGGTTTCCCTTGTCCGCAGACTGGGGGGTATTATTGTCCCCGCTCATGTCGACAGGGAATCTTACAGTATCCTTTCCAGTCTGGGAGCCATTCCCGAGGATTTGGAACTTAAAACATTGGAATTATCCGTAAACACAAACCGGGAGGATTTTCTGAAAAATCATCCTGAATACGGAGACTGTTTTTTTATTTATTCCTCTGATGCCCATGAACTCGGAAGGATACTGGAAAAAAACTTCATTATTGAGTTGGATGAGCTTTGTATCTGCAGCTTAATGAAAAAGCTTAAGGGTAATTCTTATTAGTATGACAGCGAAACATATGAAATTTTTTCTTTCCGGCATCTGGCGCTGCGCATTTATTGCAGTAAAGCTGCTGAGATTCAGGAAGCGTATTTGTAACCTTCGGTTACAAAACGCGGTCTGGAGCCTGTAAGTTCATACATATTTCCGGGTAGCGTTCAGGATGTTTCTATGTTATAATGCCGTAGAGATGCTTTATCGAATAGCTGGGTAATGAACATAACATACAATAGAGTTACTGTATAGGATAAATATCAAGCGGATTGTCTGAAATCAATATCATAAACCGGTGGAGGAATTTTCTGATGGAATTCAATAAGCCAATCATCAAGACTGAAATGCTGGCAAAAGACATTTATCTTATCAGGATACAATCGGATGAAATCGTAGCAGAAGCACAGCCGGGTCAGTTTGTCAACGTGAAGTGCAGTATTGGTATGGATGCTTACCTGCGTCGGCCTATCAGTATTTGCAGGGTTAACAGGAAGGAAAAGACCTTTGATCTGGTTTATATGAATCGTGGAAAAGGTACAGGCCTTTTGTGTGGTTTTTGCGAAGGTGATGTATTGGATGTTATGGGGCCTCTGGGAAAGGGTTTCACTTTACCCAAACAGGGAGAGAAGGTTGCGGTTGTCGGTGGAGGCATTGGGGTTTTCCCCCTTCTTTTTTTACTCCAATCCTGCGTTAATGTTGATAAAACAGCTTTTGTGGGGTTTCGTTCAAGAGAGGCAATTGTTCTGGAGAGAGATTTCAGAAAAGAGACCGGCCATATGGTGATTTCAACAGATGACGGAAGCTGCGGGTTTAGTGGCCTTGTCACTGTTCCCTTTACGGATTGGCTGAACTCGGAACGTCCCGACAGAGTATATGCCTGCGGTCCCATGCCGATGATGAAAAACGTGGCGGAAAACTGTATTGCAAAAGGAATATTTTGTGAAGTATCAGTGGAGCAGAGAATGGGATGCGGAATAGGGGCCTGTCTTGTCTGTGCCTGTGAGGTGAAAGACGGCGAAAGTTTTGATTACGCGCATGTTTGCAAGGACGGTCCTGTTTTTCCGGCGCAGCGCTTGGTTTTCTGAGCCGGATCATGAACGGAATATGCTGAAACTGAGCTTTTTTGGAGGATATGTCTGTGGATTTAAACGTGAACATTGCCGGTTTAAAACTAAAAAACCCTGTTATAGCAGCCTCCGGAACTTTCGGATTCGGAAGGGAATTTGGAAAGTATATTGATCTGAACCGTTTGGGCGGTGTATCGGTCAAAGGGTTGACTCTGGAACTAAGAAAAGGAAATGAACCTCCAAGAATAGCTGAAACCCCGGGTGGAATATTAAATAGTGTGGGGCTGCAGAACCCAGGTGTACATGCTTTTATCCGGGACGAGATTCCTTTCCTTAGAAAATTTGATATCGCTGTTATAGCTAATGTAGCGGGAAACACTATTAAGGATTACTGTGAAATGGCTGAGATATTATCCGAAGCGGATATTGATGCCATTGAGCTGAATGTTTCATGCCCGAATGTTAAAAAAGGCTGTCTGCTGTTTGGCAGTACGGCTGGCGGAGTATCGGAAGTTACAAAAGAGGTTAGAAAACATTGCGGCAAACCCTTGATTGTAAAACTGTCGCCGAATGTATCGGATATTACTCAGATAGCAAGGGCGGCAGAGGCTTCCGGTGCGGATAGCATATCCCTTATAAATACAATTCTTGGAATGGCTATAGATATTGATAGAAGGAGGCCTGTTCTGGCCAATGTCATGGGAGGGCTTTCAGGTCCTGCTGTGAAGCCTGTTGCCGTGCGGATGGTATACCAGGTGTCCGGAGCGGTTAAGATTCCTATTATT
Organism: uncultured Oscillospiraceae bacterium; assembly: GCA_964610205.1. Classification (GTDB taxonomy): domain Bacteria; phylum Bacillota; class Clostridia; order DSM-8532; family DSM-8532; genus CAZSVI01. Next base: position 4,012 of record CAZSVI010000086.1, on the reverse strand, counting down.
GGAATGGGCGGAATATCAAATGGAAACGATGCTGTTGAGTTTATGCTTGCAGGTGCTTCCGCCGTTATGATAGGGACAGCCGGCTTTGTAAATCCGGGTGTATGGGTTGAAGCAGCGGAGGGAATCAAGGCATATATGAAAGATCACAATTTTTCGAAGGTAACCGATCTAACCGGAGCTTTGCTGTAGTATAACTGAATTTAATCACAATACCAATTGGGCATAGCCAGTAAATTTAAAATGTGGGAAAGGAAGTATTCATGAAAACGAAACTCATTATTGTACGTCATGCCGAAGCCGTAGGCAATATGAACAGAAGGTTTCACGGATGGACCGATGAGGGCATTACCGACAGAGGAGAGGTTCAGGCGAAACTGGTTGCCGAAAGATTAAAGGATACCCAAATAGACATTATATACAGCAGTACCTTAAAACGAACTATGGAAACCGCTGCATATATATCTCAAATAAAAGAACTCCCCATAAATTCCCGGGACGATTTGAAGGAAATAAACGGCGGATTGTGGGAAGATGTATCATGGTCTGAGCTTACCGCAACATATCCTGAAGAATACAAAACATGGGAAACCCAGCCTCATATTCATCAGATGCCCCAAGGTGAAAATGTAAAGAGTTTTTACAACAGGTTGATTTCAGCCGTTTCTGATATCCTTGCGAAGGAGGAGGGCAAAAATGTCTGCATACTGACACATGGTACTGCTATCCGGGCGCTTTTATGCTGGTTCAAAGGGCTTCCACTGGAAGATATGGTTGAGATTCCCTGGTGTGATAATACCGCTATAACCATTATAACCAGCGAACAGGGAAAATTCGTAGTGGAGGCCGAAGGGGATTCCAGTCATCTCGATAAAACGACCAGTACCTTTCAAAATCAGGAATGGTATCTGGAATATATAAAAAACATGAATAAGCAGGATTAAGAATGGAAATGGTGGTGTTTTTATGAATAATATTGGAGACAGGTTAATCGAGTGTTTGTTTAAAACGGAGGCTATAAGGGTTTCTCCGGCAAACAGCCCATTCTGGTATACATCCGGGAAAATCGGACCCTACTATATCAATACACATTTTCTGTATGGGAGCGAGTCTAAAGCGAATGATCTTCTGAAGGTTATTGATTCGGTGAAGGAAGATAAACAGAACTGTTCGGCTGTTATATCGGATTTGGTGTTAAAAAACTATCGGGAGGATATGATATACAGAACATCAATTGATACTTTACTGGAAGCTGTCTCAAATACCGTACCGGAGAATTCCTATGAATATGTTTCAGGAGGAGAGCGCCGTGACTGGTTTTTCTCTCTGGCTGTTTCATCTGTTCTTAAAAAACCGCACATTACTATTTATAAGGATATGAATGCCTTTGTTTACCAAAATGGGAAATCTGAAAAAATGAATACACTGGATGGAGCCGGAATATTGCACGTTGCCGATCTTATCACCAGTGCCTCCAGCTATGAGCGGGCGTGGATCCCTGTTATCAGGAAAGCATCCGGGAATATGCTTTATTCCTGGGTTATTATTGACAGAATGGAAGGCGGACGCGAACTTCTGGAAAGATCCGGAGTAGAATCCCATTCCCTTGTGAATATTGATATAAATACATTTAAGGCCGCTTATGAGAGGAATTATATTAATATGGAACAATACCGGATGGTAGAAAAGTATATAGAGAATCCCGATACATTTATGAAGGATTTTTTCCTGAACAATCCGGATTTTATCAGAAATGCCCTGGAAAGCGGTGAAAAAACAGCCCAGCGCGCAAGACTATGCATAGAGAGCGGATTTTGCCCAACAAATTATACTTAATTAAAGAGTCATAGTAAGTGAAACAACGGTACCGGTGGGTTTGTTGGCTGTAATACGCATATTGGAGGAAACTTTTTTCAGAATGGAAAGCCCCCATCCTCTTTCTGTTAGATCTTCAATGCTCTCGACAGGCTTTTCGAGGATCAACAGTTCGGGTTGAACTCCTGTGCCTTGATCTGAAACATCAAGGATAATGGAATCATGGTTTGATTGCAGACAGACCGATATTGTGCCGCCTTGCTTACTGTAACCATGCTCAATAGCATTGACAACTAATTCGTTAACGGCTATTTTCAAAAAGAAGCGAATACTTTTGTTTTTTGTAAGACGATCAATTACTGTTTCGATTAAATTTATAAAGGTTTCCATACTATGTGTATTATATTCCAGATTCGCTGTCATTAAGAATTTCTTAGGCTGCATATATCCTCCAAAGTCTCTGTTATGTACGATTTATACGCAAAATCCAACCCGGGTGTGCTGCATTGCTTCTTTTGCTGTAATGGTTATACAACACGTTTCCATATGGAAACTTTAACCTTTGATAATATTATAACTGAAACGGAGAAAAAAAGATATGCGTATTCCACAGGATTTTCAAAAAAGGTTTCAGGAATTGATGAGGCCTTCGGAATACAGTGAATTTATTGAAGCGATTCATCAGCCCAGAGTTTCGGGTTTAAGGGTAAACCGACTCAAACTGGGAGTAAAAGAATGGCTTGGTATATCACCGTTTAAGCACAGGCCGATACCCTGGACGGAGGATGGTTTTTACCTGGAAGATGATGACAGGCCTGGAATTCATCCGTTTTATCACGCAGGTATTTATTATATCCAGGAGCCCAGCGCAATGTTCCCGGCCGAATTGCTGAAAGCCGGTCCGGGAGATAAAGTGCTGGATTTATGTGCGGCGCCTGGGGGGAAAACCGTAAGGATAGCAGTGGATATGAAGAATCATGGGCTTTTGCTGTCTAATGATATCAACCCTAAAAGGGTTAAGGCACTGGTAAAGAATATTGAGTTAAGCGGTATTGCAAATACCGTTGTAACCAATGAATCTCCGGAGCGCCTGTCTTTGGCATATGAAGGTCATTTCAGCAAAATACTTTTGGATGTGCCCTGTTCGGGTGAGGGAATGTTCCGGAAAGATGCTGATGCATTAAAAAACTGGGGCAGGTATAAAGCAGAGGAAATGCAAAGCCTTCAGAGGATGATTTTTGATTTTGCATACCGGATGCTGTCTCCGGGCGGAACTCTTGTATATTCCACCTGTACTTATAATCCGGAGGAAAATGAAAAGAATATATCCTATTTCCTTCATAAATATCCTTTGCTGTATCTTGAGGAAATAGAGAACGAGCATGGTATTGAACCGGGCCGTCCCGAATGGGCCGATGGAAACCCGGAACTGCTTAAAACAGCCAGGCTGTGGCCTCACAGAATAGAAGGGGAAGGCCATTTTACAGCGTTGTTCCGACGCCTTGGAGAAAATGTTTTTAGAAACAAATCAAGCAGTAATACAATACTGCCTGAAAGTTTCCGGAATTTCTGCAGTGAACTTCTGCATGAACCCATACAGGGTGTTTTTGACGTAAAGGGAACGGGACTTAGTTTACTGCCCGAAGGATATGAATGCAACACGAAGCTGAAAACCGTAAAAACAGGATTGTATCTTGGCGCTGAGGAGCATGGCAGGTTCGTGCCCTCACAATCGCTGGCAATGACTTTAAAATGGGATAATGTGAAAAGAAAGGAGTCCCTTTCTCCTGATAATGCGGATTTATTACGTTATCTTAAAGGCGAAACCTTATTCCGGGAAGGAAAGGGTTATATTCTGCTTGGAGTCGGGCGGTTTCCGCTGGGTTGGGGAAAAATAGGTGAGAACGGTCTGAAAAACTTATACCCGAAAGGCTGGAGAAAAACAAGGTAGAAAACATGCAATAAATTAAACGCAAACACTCCACACTCGCAGGTTGTATTTACTTTGTCAACTGACGAAACATAGAAAGAACCTCATTTGGGAGAATTTTTTTCTTGACAATTAGGGCGTTCTGTCATAAAATACATTTGTGTCTTTTTTTAGGGCGCATGAAAAAGCTTGAAAAGGCTTGTATATAAAGCTTCGGTGGGTATAGCTCAGTTGGTTAGAGCGCCAGATTGTGGCTCTGGAGGCCGTGGG
>CAZSVI010000085.1:0-16466 GCA_964610205.1 uncultured Oscillospiraceae bacterium | reverse complement strand
GAGAAGTAAGTTTTTTTTAAAAATAATTGCAATGTAAAATGTTCCATGATATAATGATCATGGTCTTTGATGGTTAGTTTTACGGAAAGAGTGGGTTGTCCCACTCTTTGCATTTTGTTATACCTAATCCTGTTTATAGTTCAGGACAAAATTTGTCCTTATCGGCCAGCTTGCTACAATGCTGTATTACTGGATTTGACCTTGTCAAATCCTTTGTTTTGTACACAAAACCGTCACGGTGATGACGGATATAGTAAATAAAATTTTCTTGCACAAAATATCTGAGCAGAGATTTTTTGTACGGGAAGATTATGAGTGTGTTTACGGAGGGCTTTAAATATGACATACAGTAATGTTACAGATATTGTAAGAGAGCTTGCGAGACCAATTGTGGAGAATATGGGCCTTGAATTGGTGGACGTGGAATATTTCAGGGAGGGCCCCAACTGGTATTTGAAGGTCTATATTGATAAGGAAGGCGGGGTTACACTGAATGATTGCGAATTGGTAAATAAACCCCTTGGAGAAAAATTGGATGAGATTGATCCAATTGCGCAATCGTATATTTTCGAAGTATCCTCGCCTGGTGTTGAAAGGGCTTTTAAAACAGTAAGGGACTACGAGAAAGCTATTGGACACACAGTACAAATAAAATTATATAAGTCTATAGACGGTTGCAAAACAGTAAAAGGTGTGCTGGATGCGTTTGACGAAGAAACAGTTACAGTTGTAACTGACGATAATGATAAGAAAACATACCCGTTGGAAGTTATTTCTAAAATTAACCGGGTGATTTTAATTTAGGGAGGCTAGAGCAATGAGTGCCGAATTAATTCATGCCTTGGAGCAGATTGAAAAAGAAAAGGGTATTCATAAAGAAATTCTTATTGAGGCTATCGAGATTGCCTTGATAACGGCATACAAACGGAATTATGGATCCGCACAGAATGTGGAAGTATATATTGATCGTTTGACGGGAGATGTGCGTGTTTTTGCCTTGAAAAATATTGTTGAGGAGATAACTGATCCTTCAGCGGAACTTTCACTGGAACAGGCAAACAAATTTGGTGCTGATTTTGAGATTGGAGATATGGTGGAAGTTGAGGTAACACCCCGAAAATTTGGCAGAATTGCGGCTCAGACAGCAAAGCAGGTTGTTATGCAGCGTATTCGCGAAGCCGAACGCGGTATTATTTTTGAAGAATTCTCCAATAAGGAAGAGGATATTGTTTCGGGTGTTATCAGCCGGTTTGACAGAAAAAACGTAATTGTCGATCTTGGACGTGCGGAGGCAATCTTACCTCCTGGTGAACAGACACCAGGTGAAAAATATAATATTCATGATAGAATAAAGGCATATGTCATCAATGTTAAGAAGACCAGTAAAAACCCGCAGATTTTTATATCCAGAACACACCCGGGGCTGGTAAAGAGGCTTCTTGAACTTGAAGTGCCCGAAATTCATGATGGAACGGTTGAAATAAAAACCATAGCGCGTGAAGCCGGGTCCAGAACAAAAATCGCTATTTTTTCAAAAAATGAAAATGTGGATCCCGTAGGGGCCTGTGTTGGGCAGAAAGGAAGCCGGATTCGGGCAATAGTGGATGAATTGAGGGGGGAAATGCTGGATGTTATAAAATGGAGCAGTAACCCTCAGGAGTATATTTCCAGCAGTTTAAGCCCTGCCAAAGTAGTACGTGTCGATGTGGATGATGAAAACAAGGTCGCAAGGGTAATTGTTCCGGATTTTCAGCTTTCACTTGCTATCGGCAAGGAGGGACAGAATGCGAGGCTGGCAGCCAAATTAACAGGCTGGAAAATTGATATAAAGAGTGAATCACAGCTAAGGGCTCAGATAGAGCAGGAATTACTAAACTATAATACCGAAAACCAGGAGGATATATCCGAGGATGAAGAAGAAACCCTGTCAGACATTCTGTTTATCGACAATATAGTTGATGAAGCTGACAATACGGATGAAGGGGATGAATTGGAAATATTCGATGAAACAAAAGATATATATGAATCAGAGGAATCAGAGGAATCAGAGGAATCAGAGGAATCAGAGGAATTAGAGGAATTAGAAGTAAAAGAAGATCTTTCAGAAGTAAAAGAAGATCTTTCAGAAGTAAAAGAAGATCTTTTCGAAGAACATACCTGAGCATGACCAGGGTTCAATACTTCGGAGGTGAGCAGGCAAGGTGAAAAAGAAAAAGATACCTATGCGTAGATGTATAGCATGTCGTGAAATGAAGGGAAAACGTGAGCTTATACGTGTTGTTAAAAGTCCGGAAGGGGATATATTTCTTGATAAAACCGGAAGAATGAATGGACGCGGCGCATATCTTTGCAATGATACGGTCTGCTTTGCCAAAGCTCGTAAAACAAGAGCGCTGAACAGGGAATTCAAAATGGAGATTCCCGATGATATATATGAAAAATTAGAAAAGCAATTGGAGGAAAACGGTGACAGATAGAATATACTCATTTGTAGGACTGGCAATGAAAGCAGGTAAGCTGGTTTCAGGCGAGGTTAACTGTGAGAAGGCATTAAAAAATGGGAAAGCCTTTTTTGTTATTGTTACGGCAGATGCCTCAGGTAATACAAAAAAGAAGTTTGAAAATGCCTGTAAATATCGGGATATTCCTTTTTCAGTTTTTGGAGCAAAAGAGATGCTGGGAAGGTTGCTGGGAAAGGAAACACGTTCGGTAGCTGCAGTAACCGATGTTCAGTTTGCAGGGAAACTGATGGGTTTGGTAGCTGATCAACAAAGCTACGGTAAAATACATGGGGGTGAGCTGATTGAGTAAGTTAAGAGTATTTGAACTGGCCAAGGAACTGAATACAACCAGTAAGAGACTTATGGAGAAACTGGAAGAGATTAATGTAAAAGTTAAAAGCCATATGAGTTTGCTGGAAGACGATGAACTGGACAGGTTATATAAACATATCGGTGTGGTGAACAGAAATCGGGTTGAAGGTTCTGGTAACGGGGATATTGTCGATCAGCAGGAACAACCGGATAATCATATTGTTCGGAAAAGCATACCGAGAATAATCCGAAAAACAGAAATAATTATACATGATGATGAGTATGAGCATGATAATAAAGAAAAAGAGAAAAAGAAGAATAAACGGAATTTTGTTCGTTCGTCAAGCAGTACTGATGGTTTGATGGCGGGTCTTCAAAGAGGGAACGACAATCATCCTTCCTCAATACGGAAACATGCTTCCGATGATAGATCTCATGTCAAAGAACGCGAGCATTCCGTGCCAAAAAAGAGAGCGGAAGAAGTAAAAGGTGTCCCGGAAACCGGAGAGAATGATATTGTAGGAATCAATCAAAGGGGTGAAAGAATCAAAAGACCGGTAGACAGCATTTTGAGTATAAAGAAGGTTTCATCCAGAGATGATTGGGAAAAACATACAGTAAGTAATGAATTACCGGTAAAAGGTACAAATGAGCTTGAAAATGATGAAGCGACTATAAAGGATACAGATAATGGGCAAGGTGAAAAGACCGAGACTGTTACGAAAACAGAAGAAGCAGAAACAAATCAAAATATAGCCGGCATTCAAAAGGAGACAGTATCTGCAAAGGCAGAGAATACGGAAGAACGTATGGCACAGGAATCACAAAAAGTTCACGAAACAGAATTTAAGAAGTCCAAGGAAGGAAAACCGGAAGGGCTGGTGCAGAAACCGGAAAACCAGATCTCGGAAAAAAAGGATATACGCGGCAAGTCTTTGGAAGAACAAAATACACCGATTAACAGTAAAAATATGCCGATAAACAGAAAAGACAGGAAGGAATTCTACAAGGAGAGAACCGGCGTGTCAGATGAGAATAAGAGGGAGTCCTCGCGGGATTCCGACAAGGGTAGGAGAAGCACCCCTCCGGAACAGCGTCAGTTCAGGGAAAGAGATGGTCGAGACAGAGGAATGGGACAGAATAGAGGTACACAGCAGAAACCAGTTTTACGTAATAATGAAGAACGTAACATCAACAGAACCGGTGGTGCTGAACGGAGTTACAACCGCAGCGGTTCAGACCGCGGTTACAACCAGGATAGTGGCGGTGAAAACCGGGGACAAAACCGGGATGGTGGTATGAATCGTAGTTTCAACCGGGATGGAACTGGAAACAGAGTATTTAATCGCGACGCCGGGCAAGGCAGAGACTTCCAAAAGACTGGTGACTTCAAATATAGCAGAGACAATGGAGATAACAGAGGTTTTATCCGAAGTAAAGAGGATCAGGGAAGATCATTTGACAGGAACAGGGATCAAGGCTTCAGAGGGAGAAATGATGACAGGGCGAGGGTTGGAAATAAGCCGCTTGTAATACCAAAAGCAAATATTGCTCCCGGGCAGGTTGAAGAAAAGAATAACCTGAGAGGGGAGCGAAGGTCCTCTACTACCAGGGATTTGGAAAAAGGCTTTAAAAGAGAAGCGAAAAAAGAACAGCCTAAAAAAGATATATTAAAAACTCCGGTTTCAACCGTAGTGGACAAAAACAAGGACAAATACAGGAAGAATTTTGTTGTTGGTCACACTGCCAGCGTATCGGATATGTATTCCGATGATTTTGTGCTTAATGAATTTTACGAAGAAAAGGATAAACTCAGAAAGGACAGAAAAGGAAGGCGGGAAGAGAAACATATACCTCCAAAGGCTGTATTGCAGGAGATTACAATATCTGAAACCATTACGGTAAAGAATTTATCCGAGGCTTTAAAGAAATCATCGGGTGAGGTTATAAAGAAGCTTATGGCAATGGGTATAATGGCTACATTAAATCAGGAATTGGATTTTGATACTGCTGCTATTATCGGGGATGAATATAAAGTAAGAGTTAAAAAGGAAATAGTTATCAGTGATGAGGATATCCTGTTTGATGAGGCTGAAGACAATGAGGAGGAACTTGTAACACGTGCGCCCGTTGTCGTGGTTATGGGGCATGTTGACCATGGTAAAACTTCGCTTCTTGATGCAATCCGGAAAACAAATGTCGCGGATAATGAAGCAGGGGGAATTACACAGCATATTGGAGCCTATAAGGTAAAGATTCATGACCGGGATATCACTTTCCTGGATACTCCGGGTCATGAAGCATTTACAGCTATGCGGGCTCGTGGAGCACAGGCAACGGATATCGCAATATTGGTTGTTGCAGCCGACGATGGTGTAATGCCGCAAACCATTGAGGCAATTAACCATGCTAAAGCCGCTAATGTAAGTATCATTGTAGCGATTAATAAAATTGACAAACATAATGCCAATCCGGACAGAGTAAAACAGGAACTGGCTGACAGAGGTGTTCTCATTGAAGAATGGGGTGGAGATGTAATTGCCGTTCCTGTATCCGCAACAAAGGGAGACAACATAGATCATTTGCTGGAGATGGTTATTCTTACGGCTGATATTCTGGAATTAAAATCAAATCCTGATAAACAGGCAAAGGGAATTATAATTGAAGCTCAACTGGATAAAGGCCGTGGACCTGTAGCAACTCTGCTTGTACAAAGGGGAACGCTGCACTCGGGTGATTCCATTATTTCCGGAATCACTTTTGGACGCATACGTGCAATGACTAATGATAAAGGCAAGAAGATTGATGATGCCGGACCTTCTACTCCGGTTGAGGTTATAGGGTTGGATGAAGTGCCTGAGGCAGGTGATGTGTTCTATGCGGTATCTGACGAAAAAGTCGCCAAGCATCTTGTTGACAAACGTAAATCAGAGCATCGTGAGCAGTCTATCGGAGTCACGAAGAGAGTGACCCTTGATGATTTGTTCCAACAAATTCAGCATGGTGAAGTTAAGGAACTGAATATTATTGTTAAGGCCGATGTTCAAGGTTCCGTTGAAGCAGTTAGGCAATCCATTGAGAAACTGAGCAATGATGAAGTAAAGGTTCAGATTATTCATGGGGGTGTTGGAGCAATAAACGAAGCCGATGTTACCCTGGCAAGTGTTTCCAATGCCATAATCATCGGGTTTAATGTCAGACCACCGGCAAATGTTATTGAGGCCGCAGAAGCTGCCGGAGTGGATATGAGGCTATACAGAATCATATATAATGCCATCGAGGATATTGAAAAGGCCATGAAGGGAATGCTGGCACCCACCTATAGGGAAGTTATAGATGGGCATATTGAGATACGGCAGACATTCAAAGCTTCGAATGTTGGGACAATAGGAGGCGGCTATGTTACGGACGGTAAGGTACAGCGCAGTTCAGATGTCCGGGTCGTCCGGAATGGAATTGTCGTATACGAAGGGAAGCTGGGGTCATTGAAAAGATTTAAGGATGATGTCAAAGAAGTAGCTCAGGGTTATGAATGTGGTATATTAGTAGAACGTTTTAACGATATTAAGGAAGGGGACGTTATTGAAGCATTCCGGATGGAGGAAGTGGAAAGAACGTAAGTGCCGGATTTTTGATATTTGAATTCATAACCTGTTACAGACCGTCAAAGGATGGTGTTATTATGGAAAGAACAGATAGAATATCCGGGGAAATGAAGAAGGAAATTGCTGATATTATCCGTGGCAGCATTAAGGATCCAAGACTTCCTGAACTTGTTTCTGTCACAGCAGTAAAAGTTACAAAGGATCTCAGGTATGCAAGGGTATATGTTAGTGTGTTTGCAAGTGATCATGAAAAACAGGACGCCATTATAGCTCTAAAACATGCTGCGGGCTTTATAAGACACGAAATAGGCCAGAGGATTAAGCTCAGGTATACCCCGGAATTAGTTTTTCTGCTGGATGATTCTATTGAACAGGGTATTAATATCAACAATCTTATTAATGAAACTCTGCATCCGAAAACAGATATTAAAACTTAACGGTGGGATATTTGTTTAAAAAGATTGAAAGGATTGAGTTTTTGAAAGAATTAGTTCATCTGATAAATGAATCGAATAAAATTGCCGTACTTACGCACACCTCCGCGGATGGAGATGCGTTGGGATCGTGTCTCGCCATGGGTTTGGCAATGGAGTATTTAGGTAAGAAAGTATCTGTTTTTATAGAGGAACCTGTTCCTAAAACGCTGGATTTTCTCCCGGGGCAGCACCTTATCTCTGAAAATCATAAAGAGATGTTTGAACTGGCCGTCTGCCTTGATACAAGTGATCTGAAAAGGCTTGGAACCCGGGCGGATATTTATAACAGCGCTATTAAAAAGATAAACATTGATCATCATACCACGAATACCATTGAGGCCGATGGTATTTGGATTAATCAAAAGGCGTCGGCAACAGGAGAGATGGTCTATTATCTTGTTAAAGCTTTGGATGTCCCTATGAACAGGGATATCGCAATTGGGCTTTATACGGCTATCGTCACCGATACAGGAGGATTCCGTTACAGTAATACAAATCAGGAAAGCCATCTTATTTCAGCGGAATTGCTGACTTACGGTATTCCTTTTGCTAACATTGCGAAAAAAGTATTTGATATTGTATCTCATTCCAAGTTATATCTATTAAAGAAGGCAATGCAAAATTTAACGCTGTATTATAACGGTAAGGTTGCTGTTTCATGGCTTGATAACAAAGATATTACACCGGTAAATGCACAGTCTGATGACTTTGAGGGACTGGTAAACATTGGACGTAATCTTGAGGGAGTTGAGGTATCACTCTTCTTAAGAGAAGAACAGCCAGGGCATTTCAAAGGAAGCCTCCGGGCTAATGAATATGTTGATGTTGCTAAAATATCCAGTATTTTTTCGGGCGGCGGGCATAAACTGGCTGCCGGTTTTTCAATAGATGGTATGCTTGATGAGATTATCCAAAAGGTTATTGCGGAAATTCAAAAGGAGTTATAAATGGATGGTATTCTACTGGTTATTAAACCTCCTGATATGACTTCTTTTGATGTGGTTGCATGGCTTAGGAAAATTTCGGGTGTCCGTAAAATTGGTCATGCCGGTACTCTTGATCCTGCTGCATGCGGATTGCTTCCCGTATGCATTGGAAAGGCCACAAAAGCTATTGAAGCTTTTCAGAATTACGGAAAATCCTATCGGGCTGAAATGGTACTGGGTGTTGTTACAAACACCCAGGATGGCGAAGGTCAGATTATTGAAGAAAAATCCGTATTCTTGATGCCGGGGGATGTTGAATCGGTTCTATCGGAGTTTGTTGGAAATTATGAGCAGGTTCCGCCAATGTTTTCTGCAGTTAAAATAAATGGAAAACGGTTATATGATTTGGCCAGGCAAGGGATTGAGGTTGAGCGTAAAGGCCGGGAAGTAACAATAACCGCGTTGAAACTTCTGGATATAAAAACAGATGGCAATCATCCTGTTGTGCGTTTTGATGTGAACTGCTCAAAGGGTACTTATATACGGACACTTTGCCATGATATAGGTAAAAAACTTGGATGTGGCGCCCATATGTCGTTTTTGATCAGGACTATGGTAGGTCCGTTTAGGCTGGAGAAAGCGGTTACGCTTGAAGAAATTGAAAAGTGCAAGTCCGAAGGGATGCTGCAATCTGTATTAATTTCCGCGGATGTTTTATTTCAGGATTATTCACCTGTTTATTTGAAGGATATGGAGATAAAACGGTTTGTAAACGGAGCATTGGTGGTATGTGAGGCTAAAAAACCCGAAACCTGCAGTGAAAAGGTAAGGATATATTCCGATAGCAGCCATTTTGTTGGTTTGGGAACTGTTTCATATAATAATGGCAGTATGCTCATAAAACCCGAAAAGCTCTTTAGCAGTATATAACTGGTGTCAGATGCCGGAAAGAAGAATAAGGAAGGGACAGCTTGTGGAAATAGTGGGAAATGGTTATATCCCGCCCGGGGGTAAATCATGCGGTATTGGTTTGGGGAACTTTGACGGGTTGCACAGGGGCCATATGGCGCTCATTAATACATTGTTGAATGAGTGTCAGCTGAATGATCTTAATTCTGTCTTATATACTTTTAAAAAGCATCCGGAGCATATTCTCAGAAAAAAACTTTTCACACCCTTAATAATGACAATAGAGCATAAAGCTGCCATACTCGAAAAAACAGGACTTAAAACGCTGTATTTTCAGGAATTTGATGAGGAATTTTCCCGAATGACCGCTGAATTCTTCATAAAAGAGGTTCTTGTAAATCAAATGCGTGCGAAACTTGTTGTTATCGGGTTCAATTTTCGTTTCGGATACATGGGCAGAGGTGATTCGGAGCTCATAAAAAGGATGGGAAAAAAGCTTGGTTTCGGAGTTATAGTTATTCCACCCGTCAAGGTTCGTGAAGAGGTTGTAAGCAGTACAATAATACGGCAGTATATTATTAAAGGAAGAATGGAAAAGGTTTTTGAACTGCTTGGAAAGCATTTCTCAGTTCCGGGCAAGGTTATTACCGGGAAAAAAATGGGCAGGACTATGGGTTTCCCTACTGCGAATATGATACCGGAAAAATATCTTGTCATGCCTGCAAAAGGAGTATATATTACACGGACCATGTACCAGGGACAATGGTATAACAGCGTAACTAATGTTGGTACATGCCCCACTGTTAAAAGCAATGGGGAGGTAACCCTCGAAACACACATGATTGGGTTTTCCGGAGAGCTTTATGGTCAGGATATTGAAGTTTTTTTCCTTAAAAAGCTCAGGAAGGAAAAACGCTTTGAACATAAGGAGGATTTGATGGGTCAGATACAGATGGATATAAACAAAGCCCAGGTTTATTGGAATACATGATTATGTTAATGTATATTTGGTGAACGACAAAAAGATATACGGTAAATGTATAAGATACACCTTATTCCGGGATAATTCATAAAAAAGGTATAAATGAATCATATCCATGGAATAAGGTGTTTTTTATGAAAAGAAGAAGAGTATCTCTTATATTATTTATTCTTACAATAATGTTTGGGTTTCTTGTTTACAGACTATACAAAATTCAGATCCGGAATTATGAACCATATTCAGCAGCGGCTTTTCGGCAAAGAAGCCGTATGACTGAGATATATCGGGAAAGAGGACAGATTCTTGACAGGAATATGATTTCCTTTACCGGGAGGAGTGTTGAAACTGTTGCCGTTCTCCAACCGGCAATTTTTCCGAAGGATAAAGTATCAAGGGCACGTATTGCCGAAATCCTCCATGTGAATGCGGAAGAATTCACTAATTTTTCAACTTATAACGCAGCTCCGAGATTATTTTACATTGAGGAAGAGCAGGCGCGGTACTTGACAGAAAACTCCATACCGGGGGTATCGGTGATAGAACGAAGGAACAGGACGGATCCGGATATGCCTGCCGCGCATTTGATTGGTTATACCGATGAATCATGCGCCTATGGAATGGCAGGGATAGAAAAAGCGTATCAGGATGTTCTTTCTTCAAATAGCAGCGTCTACGCTCTCGCCACTACTGATGCGAACAGTGAATATCTGGATGAATATGGTTATCAGATAAAGAAAATCGAAGGAGATAGTCCGTTAAGTGTAAAACTGACGCTGGATTATCATATGCAGAAGCTTGCCGAGGAGGTTATGAACAGTATGGTTTCCTCAGGAGCTGTTGCAATTATTGATATTTTAAGCGGAGATGTATTGGTTTTAGCAAGCAGGCCGGGTTTCAATCCGGAGGATGTTTCCAGTTACCTGAAGGATGAAACACAGCCTTTATTCAACAGAGCAATTGCAGGATATACTCCCGGATCTATTTTTAAAATAGTAACTGCTGCCACAGCGCTGGAAAGCGATTATGACAAAAACCTTACATTTGAGTGTACCGGTTATGTCAAAGTGGGGGAACAGATTTTTAAATGCTGGATCTTTGAGCAAGGCAGCCACGGAATAATGGATTTGAAAAATGGGTTTGCCCAATCCTGCAACAGCTTTTTTATTCAAATGGGATTGCACCTTGGCTGCGAAAAAATGTTAATAACCGCAAATGATTTTGGGCTTGGAAAAGTAACAGGTTTGAATGCACAGAGAATCTCAGAATATCAAGGAATTTTACCTATGGCTGATGAACTCAATGGTGACGGAAATACAGCAAATCTTGCCATAGGTCAGGGGAAAATACTTGTAACTCCGTTACAGGCCGCAAATATGGCTGCGATTATAGCAAATGGAGGTATACGGAACAATCTTAATATAGTGGATTGTATTGTAAATAAAGAGGGAGAAATAATACGCGATTTAAAAAAAAGGGAATGGGAACGGGTAATTTCGAGGGAGACGGCTCTATCGCTTATGGAAATGATGGAAGCCACTGTGGAAATTGGAACAGGACAGCGTGCTGATATTGGCGGATATGGAGGTTCGGCCGGTAAAACGGGCAGTGCGGAAACCGGGCTGTTTGAAAACGGCAGAAGGATTATTCATGCCTGGTTCACAGGCTATTTCCCATATATTGAACCAAGGTACGCCATGTGTGTTTTTGTAGAGGACGGGATAGCCGGAGGCACTTCCGCGGCGCCTGTTTTTGCAGAGATAGCCGCAAGAATAATGCAGTGGGAGGAAATGCGTTAATGATAAAATAAAATCAGACATTTAGTTTACCTTATCGTATTTGTTCATAGAAAGACATTTGATGAGGTGATAATATGGAAAAAAAGTTATACCGTAGTACACGGGATAGAGTATTTGGCGGTGTATGTTCAGGACTTTCCGAATATGCCAATGTGGAAAAGGGGCTTCTGCGGTTTTTATCAGCGATAGCAATTCTTGTTACAGGAGTGCTCCCCGGGCTTGTCGCATATGTTGTCTGTGTCCTTATAATACCTACGGAGGAAGCGGTATTTAAGGATCAAATGTATCAGGGAACTAGTGAAAAACCTGCTGCCAAACCTTCCAACCCAGAAAATACCCGAATGGTTATAGGTATCGCCCTTATATTAATTGGTGCGATTACTCTGGCAAAACTCCTGTTTAACTGGGTGGATTTCCGGTACGCATTTCCGGCTGTTCTGGTAGTCTTAGGCGCCATACTTGTATTTAAAAACAGGGGGCGCGTTGAATGAGGAAGGGAAATATTGCAGGCATTATCCTGATAATGGTTGGGATTGCATGGATCATTCAACAGACCGGAATTATCTCGGTAAACTGGGTTTCGTCCATTAAGGTGCTATGGCCGGTAATTCTGGTAGCTATAGGCGTCAGTATTTTAGTCGGCCATAGGAAAAGACTGATATGGGGCGTTTGGGTTCTGACATTTATGCTTTTATTTGGATATGGCATTTACAAAAATAATGATTCGGACCGTATACTCATCATAAAAAATAATTTACGGTTTTCGGAAATTGAAAAACAGCCGGTTACAGATGAAATTCCCCTGGCTCAGGGTACAACGGAAGGCGGACTGATCCTTAACCTTGGCGCTGTGAACCTGAAGCTTTCCGAAGGAAGGGATGATTTATTGGTTAAAGTGCAATCCAACATTACCAATTTGGAGCAGCGCCTGGCAGAAGGGGAGAAAACTGTGCTGGAATACAGTTATGAACAGTTGAATGTTGGAAATACCGTCCGGAATTTTGATATTCAGATGAATCCTGGGCTGTTATGGGAAGTAGACACCAGTATGGGCGCTATTGATGGAAAACTGGACTTTACAGGTATTCCTTTAAGCCGGATTGCTCTGAAGCTTGGCGCAGGTTCTTTAGATGTTGTCATCGGAAATCAGCAGGCGGATACAACAATGGAATTACACACGGGAGTTGCCAGTTTAAACATCTATGTTCCTGAAGGAGCCGGATTAAAGGTAAAATCCAGAAGGCTGTTAAGCGAATTGTCTTTTGATAACATTAATATGGTCAAAGAAGATGATATCTTTTTATCGGAAAATTATGATATATCCGATCAGAAAATTGAAATGGATATACAGGCAGCGCTCAGTTCAATTCATGTATTTAAAAAATAACAGGTTGCTAAATAATACAAAAAAGATGTGTTATGTGCGTTCTAATGTATAAACAGAGGCATATTACCCGGCACATCTTTTATTATTTTCGACAGCATAAGTTAAGGAAATGCTGGTTGCGGTGGCTTCTTATAATATTTTATTGTATTTATCGCAGTATACGGCATTGAAATAAATTTTATTTATTTCCTAAGGAATTAAACTTTTTTATATCTTAAGATGCTGAAATATATGCGGTTATGGGGAAGGTATAAAGCACGAAATGGAAAAAAATCTTGCATAATGGAGAAATTGAAAATATAATGTGTCTGTAAATATTTAATAAAAAGGAGGTTTTTTCAAGTGACAGAACCAATTCGTATATTAGTTGCCGATGATAATATTGAATTCGGTGAAATTGTTTGCGACTATTTGTCAAGTAATGATGATATTGAAGTGGTTGGTAGGGCTGAAGATGGTTTGGAGGCCATTCACCTGATTGATGAACTGAATCCGGACATAGTAATTTTAGATATTATAATGCCGCATATGGATGGTTTAGCTGTTCTTGAGCATTATTACCGCGTTCCGGCTTCGGTAAAACCAATATTCATTATTTTGTCTGCAGTTGGTCAGGATAAAATAACACAGCAGGCAGTGGGCCTTGGCGCGGAGTATTATATTGTAAAACCATTTGACCTGGAAATCCTGCTTGAAAGAATCCGACAGTTAAGGAAAGGTGATGTACTTATAAACCGTCCGGAAATCACCAGATCCCTATCAAAACAGCAAACCGGCAAACCGTCCAGTATGGAAAGCCGTATTACGCAGATTATGCGTGATGTGGGTGTTCCTGCTCATATAAAAGGTTACCAGTATATGAGAGACGCGGTTATGTTGGTAATTGAAGATCTTGAGCTTATAAGTTCGGTAACGAAAAGGCTGTATCCTGAACTTGCAAGAAGATATAAAACTACTCCGAGCCGTGTGGAAAGAGCGATAAGACATGCTATTGAAGTTGCATGGACAAGAGGACAGGTTGACGCGATACATGATTTATTCGGATATACAATAAATACTAAAAAAGGGAAACCCACAAATTCAGAGTTTATTGCCATGCTGGCGGATAAACTTCGTCTTGAAACAAAAGTGAGTTAAGTATAAAATAAAGGTATAGAATTTTTTCAAAAAGGATTTCAGTATACTGAGATCCTTTTTGTGATAATGTAATAACAGGATATTTTATAACGAGGAACCAAAATGGGCTCCGCCCCACCTCTATATGTGGCGGGTACCGATTTCCTCTGTCAGGTGGTGAGCATATCCCCCACCTCGATATAACGGTGTGCTGCAATTGCTTCGGTTGTTAAAAAGAATTAAAATCAGAGAACCGGAGGGTATATGATATTAAAACAGGCTTTGATACAATCACATAATTATGTAAAAAGTGTTGTACAAAACGGTGACTGTGTTGTGGATGCAACAATGGGTAACGGGTATGATACTGTTTTTTTAGCCGAATTGGCAGGTGATGCCGGGAAGGTATATGCCTTTGATGTTCAGGAATGCGCACTTGAAAATACCCGTAAAAAACTTGAACAGAAGGGGCTTGCTTACAGGTGCGTTCTCATTAGGGACGGACATGAGAACATGCATCAGTATATCAATGAGCCGCTGAAGCTTGTATTGTTTAATCTTGGATACCTGCCTGGAGGAGACCATAATCTGTGCACCAGAGGGGAGACTACGGTTCAGGCCGTGCGGATAGCCCTGAACAAGCTGGCAGTACACGGGCTTGTTATTCTTGTAATATATCACGGAGGCGATTCAGGCTTCTCGGAAAGGGACTATCTGCTTAATGAGCTTCCCAAATTTGATAACCGCTTGTATGCCGTAATGATGACAGAATTTATTAATCTTCCAAATAATCCGCCTATTCTTGTATGTATTGAAAAGCTGAAGCCCTGACAAAGCTTCCCTGATGAATATACATCTGATAATATAATCTTACAAACCAGATATGGCTGTGTAAATCGTTCGGTGATTACTGGAAGACGACCGGTGACATGGATTTCCTCAGAGAGAGGGCTTATCCCTGGTTCAAGGAAACCGCACTTTGTGTCATAAGATGGCTGCAGGTTGGTAAAAACGGTAAGCTGGCGCTTATTCTTTCAAGTTCACCCGAAATCCATGATAAAAATCTGGAAGAATTGGGGATGAGATGGTGGGTGGGTTTTTCCTTCACCTGGATGTCGGAGCTCTATGCGATACAACAAAATGGCGAGGCTGCAGCATTTCAGCTCAAGCTTTTCTGAGAAAATCTTTATTCACAAAACGTATTTAGCGGAGAAAATCTTTACATTAAAAAACAAGATGGCCAGGCTCTGGCCGAGTGCAAAAGAAGCGCTGTCCTGGATATTACTTTGATGGCGGTTGAACCGCTGTATAATCGCATCACGGCTATAGCAATGAAACGGGGTACTTCAGCACAAATCGACGTGGTGTTGTGCTCTGAGGCATTTGAGCAGCTTAAGAGAGGCAATATTCACGAGCATGACAGGCTTGTGATGCTCGTGGCGGCATATCCAGATATTCTCTGTACAAATACCACTGAAGTCTGTTATTATTATTAGAATAATTACTGTATGAATGGGGGCTTCATAGTGTCATTAGCACTTGTAATAACTATTTTAACAGCAGCAGTTGCATTGACGGTGTATTTATTGAAAAAAGGGGTCAACCTTGGCGTTGTGATGGTGATGGATTCGGCATTCGTTGTCCTGCTTTCAGGCATTGCCCTTACGGATGGATTGAGGTTTGCCGTGAACGGTGCGATTTCCGACAAAACCTTCAAGCTTGTAGTTATGATATATTTTATCATGATACTTGAAAACATAATGAGGACAACGGGAATGATACAGACAATGGTTGAAACCCTCAAGCAGCTTGTTGGAAACAACAGGATGGCGGCGGCTCTTCTCCCGCTCACAATCGGATTGCTGCCCTCACCAGCAGGCGCAAGATTTTCATGTCCGATGGTGGATGACGTCGTAAAGGAAAATTCCGATAGTAAAAACAAGGCATTCGTTAATTATTGGTTCAGACATATATGGGCGGACGGGTTTTTGCTTTACCCGGGTATCATTCTTGCGGCAGAACTTCTTGAAGTGGCGGTTATCAGCCTCTTTATAAGGCTGCTGCCGTTTATGCTGCTTCGGATTGTGCTCGGCGCATTATTTGGGTTGAGGCATATAAAAAATGAGCGCATCGGCCATACGAGGTCGCGAAGGGAAAACCTGAAGCTGTTTACATTATCAGTATTTCCGGCGTTTGGAGTTATTGTCTTATACATCCTCCTTTTGAACCTTACTTCCTATGGGCTTGAAATATCACTTTTGTTTATGGTCTGTTTTTTATTCATATATAAAAAATACAACCTCAAGAAGATTGTTGAGGCAATGAAGAAGTCTTTTCCGGTAAAGTTTATAATTATTATTTTTGGCGTTATGATTTTTAAGAGTGTTCTTGAAGGCTCAAAAGTCTTGGATATTATACCTGGACTTATGGAGAGTGCAAATATTCAGGTCGAGGCT
>CAZSVI010000084.1:0-16972 GCA_964610205.1 uncultured Oscillospiraceae bacterium | reverse complement strand
TTGTTTTAGCCAGGGCTAAAACAGGCACATGGGCAGCATAAAATGAAAAAAGTATAAAATTACATGAATCAAAGATATCGCTTTGGGAAATTTAAAGGTTAAAACCTATAAATTTATTACTGTAAAGCAAAATAGATTGATTTGTAACAGTACTTCTACTATGATAAGTATATGATCCTGATAAAGAGATCATATTAAAGAAAAGGGGGATGCGATATGGCATTGGTACCTATTGTAGTTGAACAGAGTAATAGAGGGGAACGTTCATATGATATATACTCCCGGCTTTTAGAGGATCGGATCGTTTTTCTTAGTGATGAGGTGAATGATGTAACCGCGAGTCTGGTTGTAGCCCAGATGCTGTTTCTGGATGCCAAGGATCCGGAAAAGGATATCCAGTTTTATATTAACAGCCCTGGTGGTTCTGTTACTGCCGGAATGGCTATTTTTGATACAATGCAGCATGTTAAGTCTGATGTATCAACCATTTGTGTAGGTATGGCAGCAAGCATGGGAGCTTTCCTTCTTGCATCCGGAGCTGCCGGAAAACGGTATGCCCTTCCCAACAGTACTATTTTAATTCATCAGCCGCTTGGAGGAGCAAAGGGGCAAGCTACCGATATCAAGATTCATGCTGAATGGATTCTTAAAACGAAGGATACCTTGAACCGGATATTAAGTGAACGAACAGGTCAGCCACTTGAAAAGATACAGAATGACGTGGAAAGGGACTTTTTTATGACTGCGGTGGAAGCAAAGGATTACGGAATAGTTGATCAGGTAATGGAAAGCAAATAACGAGGTGAAGTATCGTGGCAAGATATGAAGAGAAAAAGCAATTAAAATGTTCTTTTTGCGGTAAAACTCAGGAACAGGTTAAGCGGCTCGTTGCAGGTCCTGGTGTTTATATATGTGATGAGTGTATAGAGTTATGTTCTGAAATTATTGGTGAAGAATTTGAAGAAACAAGCGTTGATATACAATTGGATGAAATTCCAAAGCCTGTTGAGATTAAAAGTACCCTTGATCAATATGTCATTGGGCAGGAAAGAGCTAAACGGGCTATGGCTGTTGCTGTATATAACCATTATAAAAGAATTAATTCCGAAATGATTACTACGGATGTAGAACTGCAAAAAAGCAACATACTGATGATAGGTCCCACCGGATCCGGTAAAACTTTATTGGCCCAAACACTGGCAAAAATATTGAATGTTCCTTTTGCTATTGCTGATGCTACGTCTTTAACAGAAGCCGGGTATGTGGGAGAGGATGTTGAAAACATACTTTTGAAGCTGATTCAGGCCGCAGACTATGATATAGAACGCGCTGAAAAGGGTATCATTTATGTTGATGAAATTGACAAGGTTGCCAGAAAGTCTGACAATCCGTCTATAACAAGGGATGTAAGCGGTGAAGGAGTGCAACAGGCACTTTTGAAAATACTGGAGGGTACTGTGGCATCGGTTCCTCCTCAGGGCGGAAGAAAACATCCTCATCAGGAGTTTATCCAGATTGATACTACAAATATCCTGTTTATTTGTGGAGGCGCTTTTGATGGACTGGAAAAAATCATTCAAAACCGGATAGGTAAAAAAACTATTGGCTTTGGAGCACAGTCCGAAGCCAATAGAGACAAGGACATAGGAGAATTGTTTCAATTGGTAACGCCGCAGGATTTGCTGAAATATGGTCTTATTCCCGAATTTATTGGGCGTTTGCCAATTGTAGCTTCACTTCATATATTGGATCGTGCTGCTTTGATTGATATCCTGACAAAACCACGAAATGCGTTGGTAAAACAATATAAGAAACTGTTTGAAATTGACGGAGTGCAGCTTGAAATAGAAGAAGAAGCGCTGCATGCCATAGCTGATAAGGCTCTGGAAAGGAAAACCGGTGCGAGAGGCCTTCGTGCCATTATGGAGGAAATCATGATGGACGTGATGTATGATATTCCCTCCAATAGGAATGTTGAAAAATGCATACTGAATATAGATGCTGTATTATCCGGTAAGGCACCGACACTGATATTGAATGAAACAAAAAAGACACTGATGCCCAAAAAGAAAAAGCAGAAAGAGAATATCGATTCCGCCTCATAAGGGTTTATATGTTTCAATAATATGTTTATGCTGTCTGAAAGAGTTGGGCACGGAATACTATATTAAGATATTCCGTGCCTTTTTCTCTTGAACCGGGTGTTCCATGTGGAAGATATGAACACCGGAAGGAAGGCAAGTACAATCTGAGTTATTTAAGTGAGCTTGTGCGTAATTCCATAGTGGAAATAGCCGTTTGAATATGATATGATCATCATTGTTACAGATTAAAGCGGAGGCAGATATACAAATGAAAAAGGAAAACAGCAATTACGGAAACGAAAGTATTTCGGCACTTAAAGGTGCGGAGCGCGTCAGGCTCCGCCCGGGGGTCATATTTGGTTCCGATGGCCTGGAGGGCTGCCAGCATTCTTTTTTTGAAATATTGTCAAATTCAATTGATGAAGCCCGGGAAGGGTTTGGAAAGGTTATCAGGATCATCCGGCACGAGGATTTTTCCATTACAGTTGAAGACAGAGGGCGCGGTATTCCTGTAGATTTCAACCAGAAGGAGCAGCGTTACAACTGGGAACTGGTATTTTGTGAGCTGTATGCAGGGGGAAAATACGATAACAACAGCGGGGAGAATTACGAATTCAGCCTGGGTCTTAACGGACTTGGAGCATGTGCCACCCAGTACAGTTCGGAATATATGGATGTTACCGTATACAGGGACGGACATAAATATCAATTGAAGTTTAACAAAGGAGAAAATACAGGTGGGCTGAAAAAGGACAGGGTAAAATATGACCATACCGGAACAATTACACATTGGAGGCCGGATCTGGAGGTTTTTACCGATATAAGGATACCTCTTTTTTACTACAGGGAAACTTTAAAACGGCAGGCAGTGGTAAATCCGGGTATTACATTTGTTCTGGAGGATGAAGAATCCGGCGGAACGGGAGAGTTTTATTATGAAAGAGGAATTGTTGATTATACCGGGGAGCTTGGGAAAGGCTCAGGCTTAACTACCGTACAGTTTTATGAGGCCGCGGCAAAAGGCCGTGACCGGGAAGACAAACCCGAATATAAGGTAAAAATGCAGGTTGCCTTTATGTTTCACAATGAAGTGAACGTATTGGAATACTATCACAATTCAAGCTATCTTGAACATGGAGGGGCTCCCGACAGAGCTGTTAAAAATGCCTTTGTGTTTGAGGTGGATAAGTATATTAAAAACAACAATAAATATAATAAAAATGAATCAAAAATTACCTTTACGGATATACAGGACAGCCTGATTCTGGTCAGCAGTTCCTTTTCTACGGTAACCAGCTACGAGAACCAGACCAAAAAATCCATTACAAACAAGTTTATTCAGGATGCCATGACTGATTTTTTAAAAAAGCAGCTTGAAGTTTACCTTATTGAAAATAAGGAAGAAGCAGAAAGGATAACAAACCAGATACTGGTTAACAAGAGAAGCCGGGAAACGGCTGAAAAAGCAAGGATAGACATACGTAAGAAATTGTCTGGCAAGGTGGATCTGGCAAACAGGGTGAAAAAGTTTGTAGATTGCCGTACCAAAGAGGTTTCAAAACGCGAGATTTATATCGTGGAGGGGGATTCGGCTCTGGGTTCATGCAAAATGGCAAGGGATGCAGAGTTTCAGGCGATAATGCCTGTCCGCGGCAAGATACTGAATTGCTTGAAAGCTGAATATGACAGTATTTTTAAAAATGAAATTATCGTTGATCTTTTAAAGGTTTTAGGCTGCGGAGTGGAGATAAAAACCAGACATAACAAGGATCTGAATACCTTTGATATGGAGAACCTGCGATGGGATAAAATAATAATCTGCACAGACGCGGATGTAGACGGGTTTCAGATACGCACTCTTATCCTGGCCATGCTTTACCGGCTTACACCCACCCTGATTCAGAAAGGAAAAGTATATATTGCTGAATCGCCCTTGTTTGAAATCAGTTACAAGGGCAAAACCTGGTTTGCTTATAACGAAAAGGAAAAGAACTCAATACTGAACAGGATGGCCGGAAAGAAAGTCAGCATACAGCGCTCAAAAGGTTTGGGTGAAAATGATCCCGAAATGATGTGGCAAACCACTATGAATCCTGAAACGAGAAGGCTTGTAAAGGTTCTCCCGGATGATTCTGAAACTACCCGTGAGTTTTTTGAACTGCTGTTGGGAGAAAATCTGCAGGGCAGGAAGGATTTTATCTCCGAGCACGGCCATGAATACATGGACATGCTTGACGTAAGTTGATAAAAGGCGGTTATAACTGAAATAGTGAGGGTTGTATATGAAATTTACCGGTCAGAAAATTGTGGAAACCTTAAAACAAAATTATATGCCGTATGCGATGAGTGTAATAGTATCCCGGGCCATTCCTGAGATTGACGGTCTGAAGCCTTCCCACCGCAAGCTTTTGTATACAATGTATAAAATGGGTTTACAAAAGGGCAATAAAACCAAATCAGCAAATGTGGTCGGGCAGACAATGAAACTGAACCCTCATGGGGATATGGCAATTTATGAAACTCTGGTAAGGCTTACTGCAGGTAATGATTCCCTGCTGCTTCCTCTGGTGGAGTCGAAGGGAAATTTCGGACGGGTGTATTCCAGGGACATGAAATTTGCGGCTCCCAGATATACTGAGGTCAAGCTTGCTGATATCTGTACCGAATTATTCCGCGATATCGATAAGAATACGGTAGAATATACCGACAACTATGACGGTACAATGAAGGAACCTGTGTTGTTACCGGCGGCCTTCCCCAACATACTTGTAAATCCTAACCAGGGCATTGCCGTCGGTATGGCCAGCAATATCTGCAGCTTCAACCTGAAGGAAGTCTGCGATGCCGCCATTGCCTATATAAAAAATGATGACATGAAGCTGTTGAATTACCTGAAAGCCCCGGATTTTTCCACAGGCGGGGATCTGATTTTCAGTGAAAGTGAAATGGGAAAGATATATGAAACCGGCAGAGGCAGCTTTAAGGTCCGGGCAAGATATCGTACAGACAGGTCAAACAATTGTATAGAAATTATAGAAATTCCATATACAACTACTGCGGAAGCCATTATTGATGCCGTTGCCGATCTGGTTAAGAGCGGAAAGATTAAGGATATTTCTGATGTCCGGGATGAGACCGACCTTAAGGGCCTTAAAATTACCCTGGATATAAAACGCTCCACAGACCCTGAGGCATTAATGAACAAGCTGTATAAATTTACGCCTTTGGAGGATAGTTTTAGCTGCAATTTTAATATTCTGGTGGATGGAACCCCACAGGTTCTTGGTATAAGGGGGATTCTGGATGCATGGATTGATTTCAGGATGCAATGCATAAAGCGTCAGACCGCATTTGATATACGGAGGAAATCTGAACGTCTTCATTTGTTGGTAGGACTTGAACAAATCATATTTGATATAGATAAAGCCATACGGATTATTCGCGGAACAGAAGAAGAGGAGCAGGTGGTTCCAAACCTGATGAAGGGCTTTTCCATTGATGAAGATCAGGCTGAGTTCATTGCGGAAATAAAACTTAGAAATTTGAACAGGGAGTATATTTTGAAGCAAACCTCCGAAATGGAAACCTTAAAGAAAGAAATATCCGATCTTAAGGACATTTATCAGAAAGAATCCAGAGTACTGGATATAATCTGCAGCCAATTGAAAAATATAGCCGGTAAATACGGCAAGCCGAGGAAAACAGGTATACTTCATGAGAATCATGTTGACGAAATTACCGAGGAACACCTTATTGAAGACTATAATGTACGACTTTTCCTGACAAAACAGGGTTATTTAAAAAAGATTCCGTTAACCTCGCTCAGATCTTCGGGAGAGCATAAGCTGAGAGAGGAAGATGAAATTATTCAGGAAATTGAGACGAAAAACAAATCCGATCTGATTCTCTTTTCAAATAAATGTGTGGCATATAAAATGAAAATACACGAGATAAATGATTGCAAGGCTTCAAATCTTGGCGAGTATCTTGAGAATATCCTTGAAATGGGAGAGGATGAAAAAATACTATACATGGTATCTACCGATGATTACTCCGGCTGCATGCTGTTTTCTTTTCAAAACGGGAAGTCGGCAAAAATTCCGCTTTTAAGCTATGCGACAAAAACCAACCGTAAGAAGCTGGCCAATGCCTATTCTGGTATATCACCCCTTTGTGATATAAGGTTTTTGCAGGAAGACAGGGAACTGGCTGTGTTTTCCAACATTAACAAGGTGCTTGTTTTCCATACCTCCTCCGTTAGTCAAAAAACCACAAGGAATTCCAACGGTATTCAGGTTCTGAAATCCAAAAAAGGGAGTTATATGGTAAGAATAAAGGAATTGAGTGAAGTAACCTTTGCAAATGCGGATTATTACAGAACCCGAAACATTCCTGCCGTAGGCTGTTATTTAAAGGAAGAGGACAAGGAGGAAAAACAGATAGGGATGTTTTAGGAGTCTGCTCGAAAAGTCAAGCATGCATCTTTCCGCGCATTCTCCTGCGAAAAAAGCGTAAGCATTCTATCGGATCTTGTCAAAAGTTATAAAAATCATAAGTAAATTCTGTCACATTTTGTTCTTTTAACAATAAATCAAAGTATGATATAATAGACGGTAATCGGCCCAAATTCATATGATTCTCCCTTCCATTATCAATGACGATAATCAGAGGAGTGGATTGATGAGTGTGTTATATTGCACCTTTCAGGGTTCAGTATATCCTGCAGTCTGAAACATATAGCCGGCAGATTTCCTGTTTCTCTTTGCACAAGCACAGCGGGTCTTAAAGTTTAGCTATTTTGTCTGGCAGGTTATATCAAACCGCTTTGGCAGTTATATGTAAAATAAAATGTAAGCGGTTACATTAGGGGGAGTAAGCGTGTTTGGGATTATTATTTTCGCAGTTATTTTATCGTTATCCATAGCCGTGTTCAACTATTTCCGCGTAAAAAAGCAGGACGAGGGCACAGAGGCAATGAAAGAGATAGCCTCTGCTATTCAGATTGGAGCAAAGGCATTTTTACGTGAGGAAATGAAGGTAGTTTCCATAGCGGTTGCCGTTATTATCGTAGTTTTAATTGTTCTGTTGCAGTGGTATGTAGGCGCAGCGTTCATTTTAGGAGCGGCAATGAGTTCCATGGCTGCTTTTGTTGGTATGCGTATTGCAACATTGGCGAACGTCAGGGTATCCAATACGGCAAGAATTACAAAAAAACTTGGGCCAACACTAAAAGTCGCATTTCAGGGCGGTAGTGTAATGGGTCTTTGTGTCGGAGGATTTGCACTTTTAGGGCTCGGGATCGTTTTGTTTGTATTCGGAAGGTTATTGGGGCAGATGGATCCTGAAAATTTGACGGTGTATACTAACTGGATAGGGGTAAATTTCATTCCGTTTGCCATGACGGTATCAGGTTATGCCCTGGGTTGTTCCATTATAGCAATGTTTTACAGAATCGGCGGTGGGATATATACCAAAGCTGCTGATATGGGAGCCGATCTGGTAGGCAAGACAGAAGCGCACATTCCTGAGGATGACGCAAGAAATCCGGCTACTATTGCAGATAATGTAGGGGATAATGTTGGTGATGTGGCCGGTCTTGGATCGGATCTTCTGGAAAGCTTTGTTGGCGCTATTATAGCCAGTATTTGTCTGTCTTGTTATATGTTTTTCCTTGAGTCGGATAAAATTTCCGGGGACATCGTACAGAAATTGATTCTTTATCCGGTTACCTTTGTAGCCATAGGCCTTATCAGTTGTGTCGGAGGTATTATGTTTCTTATTACCAAAAGAGTATCTGATAAGCCCCACAGAGAACTAAATATTGCCACATGGTCGTCTGCCGGGTTAACAATCCTATTAAATGCAATATTTACTTATTTTTATTTTGGAAGTCATAGTAAGGAAGCTCTGGTTAACGCCGGGTTCAGGGCAGGCGTCTTTTCTCCCTGGCTGGCTTCGGTTCTTGGCATTGCCAGTGGTATAGCGATTGGTATGGTGGCTGAGTGGTATACAAGCTACGATTTTTATCACACGCAAAGAATTGCCCGGGCTTCAGGCAAGGGACCTGCAATAACCATTACCGCGGGAATGGCGGTAGGAAAGAAATCAACATTTATTCCTGTATGTATACTCGCGCTAACCACAATTTTGTCATTTTATATTGCAGGAATATACGGGGTTACCATGGCTGCCATTGGTATGCTGTCCTTTGTGGCAACAACAGTTTCCGTTGATACATATGGACCTATTGCCGATAATGCGGGAGGCATAAGTGAAATGTGCCATCTGCAGCCCGAAGTAAGAAAGATTACGGACAAGCTGGATTCTGTCGGTAATACTACCGCAGCCATAGGAAAAGGGTTTGCCATCGGTTCTGCGGCTCTGGCGGCTTTGTCCTTGCTTGCTTCATATATTCATTCGCAGGTTTCAAACATAGCCGGGCATGTGGATCTGATTTTGAATGTCATTGATCCTTTAACACTGGCGGGTACTCTCGTTGGAGGCGCGCTGCCGTTTCTGTTCTCGGGTATTTTAATTGAAGCTGTATCCAAAGCCGCAATGAGGATGGTACAGGAAGTCCGAAGACAATTCAGAAAAAATCCGGGGATATTATCCGGTGAAGTTAAACCCGATTACAAACAATGTATACAGATTTCATCAAAAGGCGCAATCAAGGAAATGAAGGTACCATCCATGATAGCAATAATTGCTCCTCTGGCCGGCGGTTTTATATTCGGAGCGAACTTTGTAGGAGGGCTGTTAATTGGGACAACCCTCTCAGGAATCATGCTGGCATTATATACCGCAAACGCCGGCGGTGCATGGGATAACGCGAAAAAATATGTTGAATCCGGTGAGATAAAGGGTCAGGGAAAAGGTTCTCCGACTCATGAGGCAACCGTTATAGGCGACACGGTCGGAGACCCTCTGAAGGATACGGTTGGCCCGTCTCTTGACATCCTAATAAAGATAATGTCCGTTATTTCGCTGATTGGTGTATCAATCTTCGGTCAATATAATCTTTTCAGTTTGTTCATGTAATTGACATCAATGCGCATTTGCGCAACTTGTATGCGATAAGGAGGGTGCTGAAAGCGTCCTCCTTATGCGTTTTGTCTTCAACACACTTCAACATTTTATTGGTAAACGGTTAAATTTTATCCATGGGAAAAAAAACAAGAGTCTGCTAAACGTTCAAGTAAACATTTAACGAAAAACGACGAAAAACTATGATTTGAAGAGATAATATTATTTTTTTGCGGGGAGACATTTAAATTTTCATTACATGGTCACGTGAACATGTTTTACATTCATATAATTATATAATATAATCATAACATATTAAATATTTAAATTAATTCTAATGAAAGGAGGTTTTTGATTTGAGTTTATCCTCTTGTTTTCCTGGTACAATCATACCTGTTTCGGAGATGGGGTTACTGAACGGAATTTTTTTGGTAACCAGCGGTATTACACTATCCCAGGTCTGTGAAATAACCGGGCTTGAGAATGGTACTATACAGAATTGGATAAAGCGTGGTTTTGTGAATCCCCCTGTTAACAGGAAGTATTCCAGGAATCAGGTGGCTCGTATTATTCTTATCAATATGCTTAGAGACACCTTTACCATTGACAGGATTGCAAAGCTTTTAAGCTATATCAACGGCGACCTGCTGGACCGATCAGATGACATTATGGACGACAGTGATATCTACCAGTGTCTGTGCGACATTCTGATTTCCGTACAACAAAAGGAACGCATTGAAACCGACAGCATGCCGGCTATCATAAACGAACAGCTGAAAACCTATATGGAACCGTATCCGGGAGCAAAGGACCGGTTGAATTTGGCTCTTCAGGCTATGATATGTGCTTATCGATCCGCAACCTTCAAACGGTATGCCAATCAGTTGACCGAAAATATCTGATATGACAGCAAGCAGCGATTTACTTACGCAAAGACCGGCAAATACATAGGCGGTGCTTTGCGCCAAATGCCTGAACGATCCGGACAGGCAGAAAATAACGATTGAAAGGAGGTTCTTATGAACTGGTGGAATACGTTAACGGAATTACAGCAGATTTTTGCTTCAGTTGCCATTCCCTCAACAGTCATTATGGTTATCCAGCTTGTTTTGCTCCTTGCCGGATTAGGGGACAACGGCGTGGGTGATGGAGCAGATATGCCGGATGATATGGATTTTCACGGAGAACTGTCCGACAGTATTCCCGATGCCGTTCACGCGGATTTTGATACAGGCGCCCATGAAAGCATGGAGGATACCGGAGATAGTCATGATCATGCAAAGACCATATGCCTGTTTTCCCTTAGAGGCATAGTTGCATTTTTCACTATCGGAGGTTGGATGGGTATAGTTGCCGTCGACTGGGGTTTTCCGGTACATTGGGCTATTATTCTGGCTCTTGGAGCGGGGTGGCTGGCGTTGTTCTTCGTCGCCTGGTCTATCAGTGCCATTCTCCGATTGCAGCAGAACGGAAATGTACAGCTTACAAACGCAATTGGAAAGACTGGCCGGGTATATATTCCTGTTTCAGAAAATGGAGCAGGAAAGATTAATATTGTTCTTCATGAGCGCCTGTGTGAGATCAATGCAATGACAAAGGTCGGGCGAGTACTGAAAACCGGTGAAAAAGTAGTAGTAACAGGAATTTCCCCTGAAAGGGCGCTTCTGGTGGTTCCGGCAAATTCACCTGAAGAAGTAAATAATGCATTAAAAAATTAAGGAGGTCATAGATTATGCCACAAAGCAGCATTATTCTTATAATAGTTATTTTTATTTTAATTTTTTCAACAATATTGTTTATTGTTTCCAGGTACAAGAGGTGTCCCTCTGACCAGATTATGGTTATTTACGGAAACGTCGGTTCTGCAAAGGATGGCTCTGTCCTGTCGGCGAGATGTATCCATGGCGGAGCAGCCTTTATCTGGCCCATTATACAGGCATATGAGTATATGGATTTGACACCGATGTCCATCAGTGTTGACCTGAAAAACGCCTTAAGCCGCCAGAACATACGAATTGATGTACCTTCCAGCTTCACCGTTGGGATTTCTACGGAGCATGGTGTCATGCAGAATGCCGCCGAGCGGCTGCTGGGGCTGAAGCTTCCTCAAATTCAGGAGCTTGCCAAGGATATCATATTTGGACAATTGCGTCTGGTAATTGCCACAATGGATATCGAAGAAATCAATACGGACAGGGATAAGTTTCTTGAAGCGGTTTCCAGCAATGTTGAAACCGAACTGAAAAAGATTGGTCTTCGTCTTATTAACGTAAATGTAACTGATATAAACGATGAATCCGGCTATATCGTCGCTCTTGGTAAGGAAGCGGCGGCTAAAGCCATCAATGACGCAAAACGCACCGTTGCTGAAAAAGAAAGAGACGGCGCCATAGGTCAGGCCAATGCGCAGCGTGACCAGAGAATACAGGTAGCATCAGCAGATGCCGATGCTATCCGGGGTGAAAACGAGTCTTTGGCGGAAGTTGCAACATCCAACGCGACGCGTCGTGAACGTGAAGCTGAAGCTTTAAAACGTGCGATGGCCTCTGAGAAGATTCAGTCTGCAAAAGCGTTGCAGGAGGCCTATCTGGCGGAGCAAGAAGCCGAGCTGGCCCGTGCGGCCCGTGAAAAAGCTACTCAGGAAGCAGATATCCTTGTAAAGGCTGAAATTGAAAAGAAAAAACTGGAGATGGAAGCGGAAGCCAGGGCCGAGCAAACAAGACGCCTTGCCAAAGGTGAAGCGGATGCCATTTTCATGAAGATGGAAGCCGAAGCCCGTGGTGTTCAGGAACTGCTCACCAAGCAGGCTTTAGGTTATACTCAGCTGGTTCAGTCAGCCGGGGGCGACGCACTCAACGCAACACGCCTCATGCTGACCGAAAAGATGGAACAGCTCATGAAGATTCAGGTTGAGGCAATCAAGGGCATCAAGATTGACAAGGTTACCGTCTGGGACAGCATGAGCGGAAAGGAAGGTACTCCTGCAACGGCTAATTTCCTGTCCGGAATGCTCAAATCCATCCCTCCCATGAATGAAATGTTCAAGATGTCTGGGATGGACCTGCCGGAATATCTTGGGAAAAACACCGAAAACTCCGAACCAGGTATAAAAGTATCAGAAGAGCCTGTAAAGGTTTAGTGAACTCGTTCAGCTAAAGCTGAACACCGGAACTTCAGTGGGGGACGCTACCCTCACCGAAGCGAGGTCTTAGAAATTTGATAAAGTCCAGCGAGAAACATATAAGGCGGTTCCATGAAATTTCATGGACCGCCTTTACACATCATTAACACCGGATATACACTTATTCAAGGTTCAATTTTCGCTTCAAAATTATATTTGTAACTGCAAAATATCCCACAGCCATAGCTGCCGTGACAGCTGAAATTCCCAAAAACAGTGTATTGAACTGAGTGGGTGTTGGAGCTATCAGCGAGTTGGTTAAGGGTTTTATAAAAAATGGCATGGCCAACATAGCTATCATTTGGCTTAAGGTACTGATTCCCAAATACATGCCGAAGGAAGCCAGCAGCTTATGTTTGTTGAATAAGTGCCCAAGGGCGATGGCCGCATACATTATAATTATTCCGAAGGCAAGTGATACAAGGCACAAAACGATAATTACAATAAAACCGGCCGGCCAAAGATATTCTGAAATTTGCTTAAGTGACCTGCTTAATTCACGGAGATCCTGGGTTGGGATAAGAAGCAGAACAGAGCCAAAGGCTATAATTATGCTCAGTAAATTCCAGAACAAAGCAATAAACAGTTTGCTTGTGACATGCTCCCAGGTTTTGACAGGCAGGGTAAACATCAGATATCCTTCGTCTCCCAGAAGGCTTTTGTAAAATCTTTGAATTACCACTACAAATGTCACAACCATAAGACCAACAACTAAAAAGAAATAAGCAAACATTGTTATAACAGTAATGATCTGTTTTATATTAAAAGCACCTTCAATAGCTGTAACCTGGGCGGGAGGCAGGTACTTGTTTATAACCGCGAAGATAAGAAGCGCGGTGTATAAAGGTAAAAACCAGCGTGCAGTTGCCCGGTATTCGTATTTCATCAGTTTACCTAACATTTGAACACCTCCCTGAATAAAGCATCCACAGACTTTCCGGATTCGT
The DNA here is from genome assembly GCA_964610205.1 of uncultured Oscillospiraceae bacterium. GTDB lineage: Bacteria > Bacillota > Clostridia > DSM-8532 > DSM-8532 > CAZSVI01. The sequence continues at coordinate 3,734 of CAZSVI010000084.1, read as the reverse complement.
CCCGTATTTCATCCACAGTTTTTGTAAGAACCACCTGGCCTTCCTTCAGGAATATAATATCATCAAGAATTGTTTCGATATCCGAAATAAGGTGGGTAGACAGAATAACAGTTGCATTTTCATTGTAGTTTCTGAGGATCGTATCAAGAATATAATCCCTCGCGGCCGGATCAACACCGCCAATCGGTTCATCCAGAAGATATAACCTTGCCTCCCGGCTCATAACCAGAACCAACTGTACTTTCTCCTTTGTTCCTTTGGACAGGGTTTTTAGTCTGCTGTTCGGATCAATGTTCAGTCTATTCAGCATATCAAAGGCTTTTCCCGAATCAAAATCGGAATAGAAATCCTTGAAGAATGCAACTATTTGAGAAACCTTCATCCAATCGTTCAGATAATTTTTTTCCGGAAGGAAGGACACAAATTTTTTTGTTTCAACACCCGGCCTTAAGCCACCTATCAATATTTCACCTGCGGTTGCCGTTAACAGGTCATTGCAGATTTTAATAAAGGTGCTTTTTCCGCTGCCGTTCGGTCCAAGGAGGCCGACAATTCTACCTTGCGTGATATTAAGGTTAACACGGTCAAGGGCTTTTGTTGATCCAAAGTATTTTACAAGGTCTTTACACTCCAAAACAGTATTCATATCTTCACACCCCCAAGCATTGCCGTTATTGTATTAAGTATTTCCTTCTGTTCAAACCCAAGTCGCTTCATTTTCTCAAGGAATTCCTTTATTTGTTCCTGAGCCAGTTTGTTTTTTGCCTGATAAACCATATTCTCATCCTCCGTTACAAATCTGCCGCTTGTGCGGTTGGTATAAAGCAGCCCGTCTTCTTCCAGTTTAGCGAGGGCTCTTTGCATGGTATTTGGGTTTACCGAAGCTTCCTGTGCAAGATCCCGCACAGAAGGAAGTTTTGAACCCGGTCTATAAACACCCGAACATATTTTTAATTCAATTTGTTCTATCAGTTGTGCGTATATTGGGCGATCTGACGTAAATTCCCAGGACATTCAATCACTCCTTTTGTATCATTGTATTAAGCACTTAATACAATGATACAATAATCCGCTTTATTTGTCAATACCTAAATTAACTCGTTGTGCTAGTGGCCTGTAAAGTTGGAATTTAGGGTTTGCAGGCCACAACATCAAGGAAGTGGATTTCAAAAAATGAGTATGAATTTAAAGCTTTACAAACCACTAGTTGATCAAAGACATCTGCAGGGCCTTGTTAGGATGTTTCATTCCTTGAGCAACAAAGCACTTACTACAACAAACGACTTATGGTAGAAACATGTTGTCCCCATTCTCATTCTTTTTTCATATTATGAATTAAGATTATGAAAAACAGGGGAGTAAAATATGATTCAAATTGATAGAAACCTAATAACCGATGATTCAGTCATAAGGCAATACCAGACCGGCAGTACCAAGCGACAGATAGCTGATATGATGCATAATAGTGATGCCGTATATACATATGCGTCTGTAAAAATGCTTGATTTCGAGCTTTCGGCACGAAGAGAAATTGTAAACGCAAGCGAAAGGCTGAATAACAGTTTTTTTACATTCAAGCTTTTTAAAGATTCCACATGCAATCCGGCATATTGGGACAGGACACAGGAAGGAGGTTTCCGGCTTAAGAAACAGGCAAATCCCCATGAAGCCATACGAGATATTTTACGGAACAGCAGAATGTATGGAACAGAATGTGCTACGGCAATCGTAATTGTGTTCTATTTGGGCCTGGTTGAAGTAATGCCTCCCGAGCTTTTTGACAGACTCTTCGGGGATATGTACCTGATGGATTGGAAATATCTGGACGTTGATCTGGGAGTACGTACCTACAGAGGGGTAAAAAATTCTCTGCCGGGTGATTGCCTGTACTTTAAAAACCCGGATGTAAATCCTGATACACCCGAATGGCAGGGCGAAAATGCAATTGAATTGTTGAATGGGTATTATTACGGTCATGGAATAGGGATTAAAACAGCAGAATCGATGATTCGGGAGTTGAACCGGAACAGAGTACACGGTTCACAAAATTCAGCTTATTTGATGGATCAGATTGTAAAGCCGGATTTCAGATATCTGGGCAATAAATATAATGAATACCAAAACCGGAACTCCTGAAAGAATTTTGGTATTTATAACATGTCGCCATTCGATCAAGCGCTCATTGAATATGCAGTGAATCAGGTCTTTTTGATAAACTCAGCCTTGCAAACCGGGCAGGTTGCCTGCAGCCTGCCCTTGTTACGAGGCAGACGAAGAGTCTTTTTGCACTCGGGACATTTTATAAAAATATACTGCTTCCGCTGCTGTAATCTTGCTTTACTTCTGGTAAAGGTATTACCTGACAGCATGAAATTTTTCTTCAGGACTAAAACAAATTTCATAATATATCGGGCTGCGGAGCGGCTGATATCCTCAAACTTATTAAGCTCCATCCTTCTTTTGTCAAGATTTCTTGAAAAAGCTCTGAATATCGCATAACCAAGTAAAATAAAACCTGCAATCCGTATATAAGGATAAGGAAAAGCAAGCAACGAAACCAATGCAATAAACAAGGAGTATCTGTCAATGCCGTTACGACCTGAAAATAAGTTACCAAACATTCTGTTCACCTCATTTAGCTCATTGTATAAGAAAGAATAGCCAGATGTCAAATACATATGTATGATTAGTAAGGCTTATATAGGATAAACCCTGACTGTATGTCTGAATAGTAACACCTGATGTATGACTATTTAAAAAAAAAGATAGAAATGTTTGTATATTGTAAGTGTTTCCGGTAAAATAGATCTTGCGCTTAGAATAACGATTTATTTATTGAAAGGAAAGGAAAAATAATATGGAAAATCCAATTGTCACCATAGAGATGGAACATGGAAACAAAATTAAAATTGAACTCTACCCGGAAATTGCTCCAAACACCGTCAGGAATTTTATTTCTTTAATACAATCCGGCTTTTATAATGGAACCATTTTTCATCGGGTTATTCCCGAATTCATGATTCAAGGTGGAGACCCGGAAGGTACAGGCATGGGTGGACCCGGCTATTCAATTAAAGGTGAGTTTTCTTCCAATGGTTTTGAGAATAACTTAAAACACGACCGGGGCGTTATATCAATGGCTCGCTCCCAACGCCCGGACTCGGCGGGCTCTCAGTTTTTTATTATGGTTAAAAAGTCTCCTCATTTAGATGGACAGTATGCCGGTTTTGGTAAAGTAATTGAAGGAATGGAAAAAGCCGATGCGATAGTAGCCGTGAAAAGAGATTATAGCGATAAACCCAAAGAAAAACAGGTTATACGCCAAATGACCGTGGAGCTCTTTGGAGAAGAATACAGCGAGGCGGAAAAGGTATAAAGGCAGGAATATGGATCCGTTAAAAATAGATAGAATAAATGCTTTAGCAAATAAGTTAAAAACCGTTGGACTGACACCGGAAGAAGCGAATGAACAGCAATACCTCAGGAAAAAATATATTAAAGCTTTCCGAGGTAACTTGAAAACAACTCTCGATAATATCATATTGGCAGATGAAAAAGGAAACCAAAGAGCACTTAGGAAAGATCGATAAGTGCTTTTCATGGAGTTATAAAATTAACGTGTTGGAATATACACCAAAAAGAAAGAGTAGGAAAGAATGGAAAAAATTAAATTCAAGGATCTCCCCTTAAACCCGGAACTATTAAAAGCTGTTGAAGATATGGGGTATGAAGAA
>CAZSVI010000083.1:0-17103 GCA_964610205.1 uncultured Oscillospiraceae bacterium | reverse complement strand
GTAAATAACAGATAGGCGTGAGTGTTTTTGCAATGGCAGAATGTTACAGAAATGTTCAGCTGGATTTTTCTCATTGTATTACCTGTAAATATAAGGAAGGAAAAATTTGATAAAGATATGGATTAATTTGTTATAACAATGCGTATTGGTGTTATATATAAAGGGTATTATTTTCTGTTTACAGGAGGGTCATATTTTGAAGAATGAAAATCAAAAAAATATCGTACTTTATATTTTGTTATCGGTTATCATTGTATTGCTGGCGGTTGTGATCCTAAAAGATTTTTTTAAGGATTCAGGATCGCAAGAAGGCTTCAATATGAATGCTTCCGGTACAAGCGGATATCAAGAAAGTGTACCGGTATATGAAACGGTTCCTGAAACACAAAAAAACGAAGCTGTCCGTCAGGAAAACGATGATACCGATAAAATCGCAAGCAATTCCGGCGAGGAAAAACCGGAAGCGGAAAAGTTGGTTTCTTCTGAAAATACCGATACGGAACCCAATGTGTCATTTTCAACGGAAGAGGGAAAAACAAATACAATAAATAAGGCGGCATCCTCCACGACTTCAACATCTACCGAGCCTGCCGTGCTTCCTTCGGCAACACCAACACAGATTGCTGAAGCAACACCGGTTCCAACCAAAGTTCCTGCACCCTTGCCTGTTCATGAGTTAAAAATTGATCTTGAAAAATATAACGGCGGTTTTTTCTCCGTTGAGAAACCCAAAGGTTGGAATATCGTTACCGCCGGAGAATATGGCACATTCGCGTATCTTCTGAGAGATCCGAATAAACCCCTGCGTCAGGTGTTCTTTTTCGGTGAGGTGGGTCCTGTCTATATGAGCAAGGAACAGCAGCAAATCGACCAGTGGTATATGAGCTCCGGGGGTTATCCTGTTCCGTGGATTGACATGCCGGTGGTGGATCCGCTGACGCCTTCAAATTTTCTGCAGAGTTTTTATATTGTCGCGCAGTCGCAGGCAGCAAGAACATTTATGCCCCAATGTCCCCAGTTGAACAACTTTGAAATTATCTCATCGGATAGTACACAGTGTTTGATTGAAGGCGGAAGTACCGAGCTTGTCAGGGCGCTGTTTGTTGAAAACGGAAAGGTGGGGGAAGGCCTGTTCATGGTAACGGTGGTACCCTTTATGCCTTTTATGAACGGACCGGGAGGCGGAAACGCCTACGGATTGATGCTTACTGGAATAACAGCTCCAAAGGAGGAATTCTCACGGATACAGGCAGATCTTGTCAAGTCTGTTGAAAGCTTTACCATAAGCCAGGAATATGTGAATGCCGGAATCGCGGCATCCAACAGCGCATTCCAGGGAATTATGCGTGCCGGACAGACGCTGCGGGAAACCTCGGATATGATTATCAGCGGCTGGGAAAACAGAAACAAAACCTACGATATTATGGCGGAAAAACGCAGTGATGCGATTCTGGGATATGAGAGGGTCTATGATCCCGACAGCGGAAATATCTATTCTGTTCAAAACGGGTTCTACAGCAAGTATGACCTTAACCGGGGAAATTACGAGATGAACAATCTGTTGCCTCTTCCCGATGACAATCATACCTTGTGGACTTCTCCGGCCCTTAACGGTTCGGCTATCCGATAACTGAGATTTTTTAATAAACGGAGGTTTAACCATGAAAAAAAAGATTGCAGTATTACTGGTATTCATTCTGATCATTCAGTGTCTTTTACCGTTGCAGGCTGCCAACGCCAACAGCAGCGGTTCTGATTGGAAAAGGCTTCATCGCTACAGGACCGGTCTTGAAAAACTGATGGTCAACCAGGCGGCGGACATTGCCGGCGCTATTTTACTGGAAATGGTTGTGTCATTGGACACAGAGTGTTTCCCAGGGTTGGAGCGCGTTGTAAAAGCAGCTAAATTTGGTTCCTATGCCGCCAAGGTGCATACCCTTTATTCGGCCTATAAGGACGGACAAATGGATCAGATCGGCGAGGCCATGGTAAAGGAGATATTGGGGCTTGTGGTCAAAGGCCCTCTGGTGGGATTTGTTTCCGGGTTGGCCGAGAAGGTCATTATTAACACGTTTGAAATGGGTGTTTCAGATTTGGAGGAACGGGCGTACAATGCCTATATATCGGACAGGCTTTTTAAAGGGAAAAGCATGAAAACGGCCTTTGATGATTTGAAATACGCGTTCTCGGGCTTGGGTGAGCTCTGCAGCTCTTATGTCAGGGAGCATAAAAGTGAGGTTGAAAATTACATCCATTCCACAAAGTTAAAAACACCTGCGGTATATCCTTCAATCCCGCAGCCGAATACCGATGCTTTTCTGCTGCAGCAATGGATAGAACACCTGGTCATGCAGGAACTGGAGAAGGAATACCAGGTTTTGAAAACCAGGCTGGAGAGTCTGGTTGAGAGCCACATGAATGCCATCGTGAATGAGGGGGAGGCAAAAATCAGGCAAGGCGCCGGTTTTCTGGACCAATTTACGAAAAAAAAGCCTGCGGCAGATAGAGAAATGGAAGAAGCAAGAGAAAAATATGTACAGGCTTCCATCGCCCATGGCAGTTACTCGGCAGAGAGCTTCGAAAGCTTTCCTTCCATTGAAGGCAGCACGCCCGGAACAGAAGCACCCATCGATGTTTCGCCGCCTTTGCCGAATCTCAATTTCGCGCAGAAGGTAAATACCTATAAGGCGGCCATTGATGTTGCCTATGCAAGCTATCAGAAAATGATCAGCGAGCGGAATATTCCGGATTGGTTTACCATTGGCCTCGGCGCGCAGATCAATGCTATTGTCAATGCAGCTTCGGGAGAAGCGACGATGTTGTACGGGCAGATTGGCATAAAAACCGTATTGCAAAAGTATTTCATACCTGCCTTGAATTGGGTGGATACAAGCGCCGGTCCCTGGGTGGACCTGCCTTCGATTGGTAATAACATCCCCCAGGAGGAATATGCCAGAGCGCTAAGTTATACCAAGCAAGTAGGCGTTCCAGGGGAGGGTGTTCTGAGTGTCGCAAGCTACTCAGGATATGTTGGTGATACGGTTGGTATAGCTCCTTACCTGGAAACATGGAAAGCGATAAAAGGATTTAATGAGAGCACCGGAGAGTTTTTTACCCGGATGGTATCGGAACAGAAAAGTGTCAGTACCCAGATTACGCTGGTGGAAGGGACGGCATCCATTCAAAACAATAAGGCGGTATCGCCGGGATATGCTTTATATAAGGCAACCTACAAGGGCTTCAGCGTTTACGGGGTCGTGGTCGTCAAGAATCAAAACGAAAAAGAGAGACAGGAGCTTCTGAATAAATTAAGAAATGAAATAGACAAGCATCGTTTCACAATGGCTTCGGCCGGCGTGGAGTTTGATGACGGGCTTGAAAGGGCGGGATTAATCCAGTATCAGGGGGAAAACAGGGCAAGATATGTATTAAGGATGCCCGTTCCCTACGGGTATTCCTCTTCTATACTAAACAGCACAGACCAATGGAGAGATGTAATGAAAAAGTGGTTCATTGCAAAGGAAAGGGCGGAAAGCACGCCTCAGTATATCCTGCAGTATTATCCCAAATATATGAGGAACATCCCCGAATATTCCTACATGGAGGAAGCGAGGATGGGATACAGGACCTATACAGAAGCCCATTCGGTCATCACCCAATATACCCAGGAGGCTTTGCATAACCTGATCACAAAGCCTGTATCCAATTATGCGGATAAGGTATACAATTCTTCTGAAATGATTAAAAAAATGGAGGACTGGTTCAGTGACCTGAAGCGCTACAATACGCAAGCTGAAACCCTGAAAAGAAAGGGAGACATCAGCCGGGTGACCGATCTTTCGGGTGGAAATGCGTATTTTCTTACAGATCATCAGCCGATCATCAAGGACAGTTACCTGGTGGATGCAAAGATCGATTTCCTGAAGGATTACCTGTATGCCCACATGTATGCGGAAAAGTATACAAAGCATATCGATCTGGAGGATCAGCTGTACCAATGGGCGGTTTCCGAAGCGGACGGCCCGGACAGGCTGGAAAGCCTGGGGAAAAAAGCCGAAGGATTGTATGACCAGGTCATGGGCCTGTACAAAAGCCTGCCCGGGTATTTTGATCTATATGCATTCAAGGAGGAGGTAAACTATTTTCTGGGGCATAAGGTGTATTACGGCGGGGAAATATCTACGGTTGACATCGAAAACTATCACAGGAGTGTGGGCAGAAGCTATGGACCGCTGAAACAGGAGCACCTTATCACGCTTGAATTGATAAAAGATACGGTAAAGGACATCGAGTTCAAAAAGGACAGGCTGGAAAAGCTTTTGCAGGCTTACAGGCAGATATCCGTATCCGCTATTAAGGCGGCCCATGCAGCCCGTTTCGCGGTGGGAGATTCGCCTCTTTTGGAAGAGCTTGAGAAATGGCTCAAAAATGAATATGGCGATGTTGTCAGGCGGGAAAAGGATATGGAGGCCGTCAAGGTAAAACTGAAGGAGAGCGTCAACCGGATATTGAAACAGGCCGGTTCGGAAGGCATCATTGATCCCATGGAAATTAAAGATCATTTTGATGTGCTTTCAAATGTGGAAATAAAAAAATCCGTTCCCGGAAATTCAGAGGTAAATCAAGATATAAAGGCCTATAACGATGATGTGGCAGCCATACAAACCGGTCTTGCGAAAAACCGCACGGATGCCGATAAAAACCTTCAGAGCTTTCGGAAGATACAGTCCTATGCTTTGGAATACAGAACAATTCCGACCGCAGCGGAGATTAACACGCTGATTACAAGGCTGAACTTAAACACATTATTACTTGATGAAAGAGAAGGTTTCTTCGATTTTGTAACAAAAGTGGAAACGAAGATACAAGCACCGGAAAGGATATACTTTGATATTCAAAAGGCGGACTATTTCTTTGAGAGACTTTTAACAAATCAGGCAAAGAAGGAAATTAAACCCGGCAGCCTCACCTTTTCGGTTACAACCGGCAAGGGATGGTGGTGCGTCTCATTGACGGAAGGAAAGGTCATCACAGCAGAAAGTGCGGATCCGGAAGGAGATATCAACATCCGCCTTGACGACTGGGCTTATATGGCATCGAATGCCCTGGGAGGCATAAAACTTCTGGGTGATGCGCCCATGTCTCAGTATGGCACTTTACCCGGCACAGGGTATTGTTCTCTGCCCATTGAAGGAGATATCACCGGTAAGGTATACGCCTTGCTTCTGGCGGATGGTACGAAGGTAAAACTATATTTGAAGGATCTTGAAATGGAAAACCCCACGGATATGAGAACCGTAATCGAGTGGGAATAAGGAGGGATTATTCATGAAGAAAAAGAGGTCTTTAATATTAATAATACTGTCTGTCATTTTATTGTCAAACAGCGCACAAGCCGCGTATAAACCCAGCCCTCCGGATATTGCCGGAAGCTGGGCGGAAAAGCATATCCAGTTTTGTATTGATGAAAATCTGTTTACGGGATATCCGGATGGAACTTTCCGAGGAGGAGAAAATCTTTCGTACGGGCAGGTGTTTGCGCTTGTTGTAAGGCTTATTGAGGAGAATGAGCTTTTACAACGCCCTTGTATTGTTTTTGAAAGCATACTGCCCCACAATGGAAGCGCAGACTATTTCAACATGGAATCCCTTATCGGGAAAGACAATATGGCTATGCTGCATGCCATACAGGAAGGCGAATATAATAGAGACACCGTTTTTGAGGATTTGCAGGCAGTATACTCCATGATTCCAGAGGAGGAAGAGGCCGGACTATACCTCTTTACTTTAAGCCAGTTTCAAATAAAAGCGGTATATGATATGATTACAGGGGAAGATACCGGTAAAGCGTTTGAATATATGAACAGAACGCATGGAATTCCGAATCCGGGATCAAGCTGGGCCGGATCGTATCTGATTAAATGGTTTGAATACATGTATTTCCACACAGATGCTTCAAATTACGAATTTTTTGAACATAGTGATCACATTGAGCATTACGCGGCGCGTGAGTTTGTATTTGCTGTATTTGATCAGGTTCTGTCTGCAGCGTTTCCGGAATATACGAAAGAAGGCACAGTATCGTATTTCACCGATCTGAGGCAGGGATATGAAAGGATAGCCGCTAATCTGTATATGAACGAAATTGTAACAGGCTATACCGATAAAACCTTAAGGCCCGGGAACAATATACAAAGAGATGAAATGGCGGCCATTCTGCATAGGGTTCAGAATACGATTTCAGAACTTGAAAGCCGCTGAGTATGGCAAGCAAAGTGCAGCCGGAGTGGTTTGAGCTGAACGCGCCACTGAAATTGCTTAAGATAATAAATGAAGGTTAGATAGATGATTGAAGTTACAGCGGCGCTTATATGGAATAAAAACAGATTTTTGATATGCCAGCGTCCTTCCCATAAAGCCCGGGGGCTTTTATGGGAGTTTCCGGGCGGAAAGCTGGAAGAGGGGGAAACTCTTCAGGAATGCCTGGTTCGTGAATGCAGGGAGGAACTTGGCGTAACTCTGTCCGTAGAGGATCTATTTATGGAACACTAAGATCGTATCATAAACAAGTAAAAATTTCAAGTTAAAGATGTGTGTGGAAAATAAAGCAGCCTTCTGTATTGTGGGGATACGATGAAGTATTATTGGAGTATACTTTATTTTATGGATTTTTTAGATATTTTGGTGTTTGAGATGATAGGGTTTGTCGTTTATACTAAAATGCATAATAACAGCACTTAATATACAATACTTATATCTAATCCTTAAACCCAATCCTCTGTAACCGGTATGCGGTTATATGTTATATTCTTCTATAAAACAATACAGGAGGTAAAGTGATGCAACCTGAGGAACGAAAATATGAAGAGAACCGTTTAAAGAAAACATTGGCTGAAATAGAGAGACAGCTTCATGAAAAAAATAAGGAAAAAATTGCTTTTGAAAAGAATATGCGCGCAACATATAAGAACATGTGGGAGGAAGTAGAAGGCGCTCCAAACAATATGCGCGAGTTGGATCAATTGGTTCATGCAAAAGCTTATCTTGACGATATGCGGAATATGGAAAGCGCATTTAAAAGTTCCGCCCAAAAAATTGTTTATCTTAAAAAGATGTTGCACAACCCATATTTCGGAAGAATTGATTTTAAGGAAGACGGAGAAGAGGATAGGGAAGAAATATACATCGGAATATCATCGGTTCAGAACGAAAAAAGCCTTGAAATATTTGTGTATGACTGGAGAGCCCCGGTATCCGGCATGTTTTATGATTTTGAACCCGGAAGGGCTATGTATTCCTCTCCGGGTGGGATTGTTAAGGGCGAGCTCTATCTGAAAAGACAGTACCGCATAAAAGACGGTTGCATGGAATATATGTTTAATTCAACTGTAAAAATTGATGACGATGTATTGCAGGATATTTTGGGACAAAGCAAGGATGAGAAAATGAAGAGCATCGTCACCAGTATTCAAAGGGAACAGAACCGGGCAATACGGGATGAGGGACATAAGCTTTTGATTGTGGAAGGACCGGCCGGAAGCGGGAAAACTTCAGTTGCGCTGCACAGGATTGCTTTTTTATTGTATCGTTACAGGAATATTATGAATAGTTCCAATGTCGTGATTTTTTCTCCGAACGAATTGTTCAATGATTATATATCCGAAGTATTGCCGGAATTAGGAGAGGAAAATGTAAGACAGACCACTTTTATGGAATACGCAAAAAGTGTTTTAAAAACAGATTTCAAGGTATCCGGGTTGAATCAACAGATGGAGTATATCTTGTCACATAAGAATTCCCCATTCTATCGTGATAATATTGCAGCCATAAAGTATAAGTCTTCCATGACATTTTTAAATATCCTTAAAAAATATATTGAATGGCTGAATGAGTGTCACAATGAATTTGAAGACTTTTTATTCCAGAAGGAAATGATTATCTCATCATGTGAGCAGGCTGAACTATTTAAGACTGAATATGCGTTCCTCCCATATATTCCGAGGCTTTTGAAAATTAAAAATCGTATTCTATATTTAATAAAAAAACGGGAAGGAGAGAGAATGGCAGAGCTGCTTCATAAATATGGACAAAGGCTGGAATGGTCTGATTTAAAGCCGACGGAAAGAAAAAAAAGAGTTGCCCGGATTGTATTGAAGGAATTTGCGCCTCTTCGTGGAAGAGCACGGCAGATTGGGAAAATAAAGATTTTAGATTTATATAAGGAATTGTTCCTCAATGTGGATTTGATGAACAGGTTTGAAGAGAAGATTGAATACAGCGCAAACTATGCGGATATGGCAAAACTGACACTGAAAAGAATTAACCGTAAAAGGCTGTTTCTGGAGGATTTGGCGCCTTTATTGTATATGCAGGGGAAATTGAAGGGAATGCCCAATACCGCGTCCATCCGGCATGTGATTATTGACGAAGCTCAGGACTATACTCCTATACAAATGCAGATTATTAATGAATTGTTTCCAAACAGCAGCTTTACCATGGTGGGGGATTTAAACCAGAGTATAAATCCCTATGCCAATATCGACAGCATGGATACACTTTCAGATATATTCAATGTATATGAGAAGGTCCATATCAAGATGGTAAAAAGCTATCGTTCAACAAGTGAAATAACCCGGTTTTGCAACAGAATTCTTTCAAAGGAGCAGGATATTGAATACATTAACCGCGAAGGGAAACCACCGTGTGTGATAGATGTTAATAGTATGGAAGAATGCGTTACTAAGCTTTCTGAGGACATAAAAAAGCTTCAGGATGACGGATATCGGTCAATTGCGGTTATTGGAAAAACAGAAAGGAGCACCAGGGATGTTTATCAACAATTGAAGAACAGGGTAAAGTGTCATCTGGTACTAAAGGAAGATACGGCATATGCAACCGGAGTAACGGTTATATCCTCCTATCTGGCAAAAGGGCTTGAATTTGACGCCGTATTGGTTCTGAACCTGCCTGTTCCATATCAGGGAGCGGAAGAGCGGAATCTCTTCTATACGGTATGTACCCGAGCGTTGCATAGCTTGAGTATTTACGCTTCAAGGGACGGTTCTTTTATGCTCTAAGGGACGGTTCTTTTACTTTTATTTAAAGGAAGCGAAAGAACAGTCCCCTGCTTCCTATAAAAAAAAGTTGACGCAGTTTGCAGCCCTATTATATAATATACTATGTGCTTCGCGCAGGAGCTTATTTTGTCCTGCACGACGGAATGAATTCCCCGGCACGACTGTATGATACAGAGGGGAGGGAAAAATGTGTCCGAAATCAGAGTAAAAGAGAATGAGTCCCTGGATAGTGCTCTCAAAAGGTTTAAGCGTCAATGCGCAAAATCAGGTGTTCTTGCTGAGGTCAGAAAAAGAGAGCATTATCTGAAGCCCAGTGTTAAGCGTAAAAAGAAGTCGGAAGCTGCAAGAAAGAGGAAGACGAAATAGGTATGAGTACGCATGGGGCGTAGCTTTTATGACGCACCAAAACCGGTAAGTGCCACAATCGGACACTGGAAAAAAAGGGAGGTTATAATATGTCCCTTAAGGAAACCCTGACGAATGATCTAAAGGCTGCTATGAAGGATAAGGATAAAATCAGGAAAGACACCATACAAATGGTTCGTGCAGCGGTTCTTCAAGCGGAGAAAGATCGAAAAATAACTCTGGATGACGAAGGTGTTATTGAAGCGGTAGCCCGTGAACTGAAAAAGAGGAGAGATTCTCTAAAAGATATTGAAAGGAGCGGGCGACAGGATCTGATTGATAACATAAACCGGGAAATTGAAATATTAACACAATACCTGCCCGAACAATTATCTGATGAAGCATTGGAAGAAATTATCCGGGGTTCAATTGAAGAGGCAGGTGCAAAGACCGTCAGAGACATTGGAAAGGTTATGAAGGTAATCCTTCCGAAAGTGAAAGGAAAAGCTGATGGAAGCAAGGTGAACGCCTTGGTGAAGAAATTATTGGAACCTTAAAGCCCGAAGAAAAGCCTTCGGGCTTTTTGCTTATGATGCCCAAAGACTGATATTATGGGTTTATATATGAAAAAAATGAATAATTATGGGGGCAATATGTTGGAGGATTTCTATCTTGGTAACAAAAAATGCTGGGAAACAGAAGATATTGATGACAAAACGGCAAAAGAAATATCAATTCGGTTTGGCTTGCCGGAAATGCTAACAAAAGTTCTGGTGAAAAGAGGACTTGTTGATGCGGATGAGATAAAGAATTTTTTAAAACCGTCCGTAAAGAATCTTTATGATCCGATGCTGCTTCCTGATATGGATAAAGCGGTAAACCGTATTATTTCATCCAGGGAGCGGAACGAGAAGGTCATTGTTTATGGAGATTATGATGTTGACGGTATAACAGCCACATCCATCCTTTATAAGTTTCTGAAATCCCTGAATATGGACGTATACTTTTATATACCGGACCGGATTGATGAAGGTTATGGTATATCCGAAGCGGCGGTTGATTATCTGTCTGAGAATCCGATGGACTTAATGATTACCGTGGACTGTGGTATTTCGGCGAAGGAGCCGATTGACGAAATTAAGCACAAGCTGGAAATCCGGAACCGGAAAATCGATTTTATAGTTACCGATCACCATCAGTCTGATCCCGGTTGTATTCCGGACGCTCTGGCAGTTGTTAATCCTCATCTTCCGCACAGTGTATATCCATTCCGGAGTCTTTGCGGCGCAGGTGTTGCTTTTAAGCTTGTTCAGGCGTTATGCTTGAAGTTAAACCTCGGAGAACGGTATCTTGAATATGTTGATCTGGCTGCACTGGGAACCGTAGCCGATATTGTTTCTATTACAGGGGAAAACAGGATTATTGTTTGGGCCGGGTTGAAAAAAATCCAGAGGTGTCCAAATCCCGGAATACAGGCATTGATAGAGGTCTCAGATATTAAAGATAAGGAGATTGATTCATACAAGCTGGCCTTTTTGCTTGCTCCGAGGGTAAACGCCGCAGGCAGGATGGGGGATGCGGCCAGGGGGGTGAGCCTTTTCTCTTCTTCAGATAAACATGGGGCCGGAGAGATTGCGATAAATCTGCACCATGATAATTACCTCCGTCAGAAAACCCAGGAAGAGATATATAAAAAAGCGGCGGAGAGTATAAAAACCGATCCCTTATTTAAAGAGCAGAAAGTGATTGTTGTTTCAGGAGTGAGCTGGCATCATGGAGTGATAGGCATAGTGGCCTCCATGCTGGTGGAAAAGTATTATAAGCCCTGTTTTGTTCTTTCGGTATCAGGTGATAATGAAACGGCAACAGGATCAGCCAGGAGTATTGAAGGATTTAATATCTTTTCGGCCCTGGAGTACTGCAAGGAACGGCTTGTTAAATACGGAGGCCATCAACAGGCCGGAGGATTGACCATAAAAACCGCTGAAATCGACAATTTCAGAAAGATGATCAATGAATACGCTGTAATCAATCTTTCAGAAAACATAATGATACCGAAAACGAAGATCGATACAGAAGCGGATATAGAGGATTTAAACCTTAAAACAGCCGAAGCCGTTATGGCAATGGCTCCGTTCGGGGAAGGAAATCCGAGCCCTGTATTCAGACTGAATGATGTAACGGTTTTGCAAAAAAAACGCATCGGCGCCGCAGGTGATCATTTATGGCTTAAGATTGGCGATGAAAAGTATAATATTGATGCCATTGCTTTCAGGATGGGAGATATGGAGCCACTTATACCATTTAATGGTAAGATAGATTTGATATTCTCAATGGATATAAACAAATATCTTGGAAAAAGAAAGCTGCAGCTAGTTATTAAGGCCATACGAATATCCGAAAAAAATATTTATAAAAACAGAATTCTGCTGGAAGCTGCTGAGAAAGTGGAATGTCTTGATTATAATGAGGAATGGATTTATAATAGTATAAATAATAATCAGGTGGAATATGAAGATATCAGGCTTTCAAGAGAAGAATTGGGAGTATTGTACAGACATCTTCAGAAAATGGGAAGCAGAAGTTTTACCAAAGCACAATTGTTTCATCTGGCTGACGAAATCAGCAATGGTATGCTGAAACTGAATTATTTTAAGCTATTATCAGGGATGTTCATTTTTGATGAACTGGATATTATCCGTTTCTCATATAAGGAAACAGGGGAATATGCTCTTCAGGTTTCAGAAACCATTGAAAAGGCATCACTGGATAACTCAATGCTTTATACATTTTTACATAATTTACAGCAGGCGGTAGAAAAATGACGGTGGTTTCATGATTGATACGTATCAAAAGCTTATAAACAAGCTGGATTCACTCGGAAAAGAATATAACAAAGAAATACTGGATAAGGCATATGAATTTTCCAGAGAAGCCCATGAAGGGCAAAAAAGAAGCTCGGGTGAACCATTTGTCATACATCCGCTTGAGGTCGCGTTTATTCTTGCCGATATGGAAATGGATGTTACAACCATTGTCGCCGGAATGCTGCATGATACAGTGGAAGATACCTCCTTTACCTATGAAAAGACACTGAAGAATTTTGGCAAGGAAGTTGCCGATCTGGTTGATGGGGTAACAAAACTGACAAAAATACCATATACGACTAAGCAGGAGATCCAGGCCGAAAATTTCCGTAAAATGTTCCTGGCCATGTCGAAGGATATCAGGGTTATTATTATCAAGCTGGCGGACCGGCTGCACAATATGCGTACGTTAAGGTTCAAGCCCAGGGAAAAACAGCTTGAGATAGCCCGTGAAACGATGGATATCTACGCGCCTCTTGCGCACAGGCTAGGAATATACAAAATAAAATGGGAACTTGAGGATTTGAGTTTCAGGTATCTGGATGAAAAACGGTATTACGATATTGTGGAAAAAATTGCGAAAAAGCGCAGGGAACGGGAAGAATACATTTCAAATATTATCGAAGCAGTATCGAAAAAATCTCGGGAATTAGGCATACAGCCCCATATAGAAGGCCGTCCGAAGCATTTCTACAGTATATATATAAAAATGAAACAACAGAATAAGGATGTCGAACAGATATATGACCTTTTCGCCATACGGCTGATAGTTGATTCAGTAAAGGACTGTTATGCGATATTAGGACTGGTGCATGAACTATACAAACCCATTCCGGGGCGGTTCAAGGATTATATTTCAATGCCCAAACCCAATATGTACCAATCCCTTCATTCAACTCTGATAGGTCCCGAGGGAATCCCTTTCGAAGTACAAATCCGTACATGGGAAATGCACCGGATAGCTGAAGTCGGTATTGCGGCGCATTGGAGGTATAAAGAAGGAACAAAAAAGGATGATGATATTGAAGGTAAGCTCGCCTGGCTGAGACAGTTCCTGGATTGGCAGAGTGAAACCCAGGATCCGGATGAATTTATGGAAAACCTGAAAATTGATCTGTTTACCGACGAGGTTTTTGTTTTTACACCGAAAGGTGATGTGAAGAGCCTGAAAGCCGGATCAAATCCTATTGATTTTGCCTATGCCATACACAGCGCCATCGGAAACCGGATGATTGGCGCGAAAGTAAACGGAAAGATAGAAACCCTGGATTTTGAACTGAATAACGGTGATATTGTAGAAATTATAACTTCTTCAGCAAGTAAGGGACCAAGCAGGGACTGGCTGAAAAAGGTTAAAACGTCCCAGGCCCGGAACAAAATTAATCAATGGTTTAAAAAAGAAAGAAGAGAAGAGACTATTGAACGGGGCAGGGAATTATTTGAAAAGGAATTAAAAAAACAGGGCTTGAGTGCGCAGCAGATTCTAAAGCAGGAATTGATTGAATCGGCCCTAAAAAAATATAATTTCCACGGCATTGATGAAATGTACGCTGCCATCGGACTGGACGCCATTACCAGCCGCAAAGTCATTTCAAGGCTGAAGGATGAATACCGCAAGACACTTCCTCCGGAGGAACAGAAACAATTTCTTCTGGATTCCGATAAAGGTCAGGAGAAAGAGTCCCGGAAGAAACAACCGCCAAAGCCCGAAAGCGGAGTTATTGTCAAAGGTGTTGACAACTGCCTTGTCCGTTTGTCAAAATGCTGCAATCCGGTTCCGGGGGATAAAATTATAGGATATATTACCAGGGGCAGAGGCGTTTCAGTGCATCGTGACGATTGTATCAATGTCATCAACGCTGTAGATGGTGATACAAGGCTTATCGAAGTAAGCTGGTATAAAGGTAAGTCAGCGTCCTATCAGGCCGAATTGACGGTTAAAGCGCATGATCGCACACGGCTTTTGATGGAAATAACAAATGTCATCGGAGATGCCCGCATTCCGTTAAGGGCGATAAATGCCAGAACAACAAAGGATAACGTGGTTATGATGACGCTGACTGTTGAGATTACGGATACCGAGCAGCTTGAGAGGATTACAAACAGGATCAGGCGTGTGTCTGATGTATTTGAAATAACAAGAAACAATAAATAATTCGAATAACGGGGAGATATTAATGCGCGCTGTTATACAAAGGGTTACAGAATCAAAGGTGATCGTTGATGGAAAAATAGCGGGAAGTATTCAAAAAGGACTTACTGTTTTACTTGGAATCGGTAAAGAAGATACATTCCATGACATAGAATATATGGCGGATAAAATACTGAACCTGCGTATATTTGAAGATTCCGGTGAAAAGATGAATCTTTCCGTTCTGGATACAAAAGGGGAGCTTCTTATCGTGTCGCAGTTCACTCTTTTCGGTGACTGCCGTAAGGGAAAACGCCCCGGCTTTTCCAGTGCCGCACCGGCTTGTGACGCGAACCGGTTGTATCAGGAATTTGTACAATATATCAAGGAAAAGTATCCGATAAAGGTGGAAACAGGTGTTTTCCAGACTATGATGCAGTTGGAGATACACAATGACGGGCCGGTTACAATTATGCTTGACAGCCGTAAGGAATTTTGAACTAACGGGATGACGGTTTATCAGAACGCTCCCTAAGCCACTCTGCCTCTATAGGAGGGGGAGAAACCGAATATTAACTCAGAGGTGGGTTCAATCCCCGCTGAATTTGGGAGGGTATTATGTTTATAAAATGTATATCAGACGGCCTTGTACAATCCAATGTATATATCGTGGGAGGAAATGGTGAAGGGATTATTATTGACTGCGGGTGTCCCGTGGACAACATTCTTAAAACCATAAAAGCAAATGATTTGACGGCAAAGCATGTTATCCTGACCCACGGGCATTTTGATCACTTTTATTATATCAATGCACTAAGGAACCAGACCGATGTTACCGTTCATATCCACGAACAGGATGCGGATTATCTCTCTGATCCCTTATTAAACGGATTGGCTCTTTTCTCTATGGATGGCGTTTATAAATTCAGTCCGGCGGATAATCTGCTCAAGAATGGCGACATTCTGAAGTCAGGGGGCTTGAAGTTTCAAATTCTGCACACTCCGGGCCATACAAAGGGTGGAATATGTATTTATGTTGAGAACTGTGTTTTCACAGGAGACACATTGTTTAAATCCTCCATTGGAAGAACCGATTTTCCCGGTGGTTCCATGAACAGTATTGAAAAATCAATTAAGGAAAAGCTGTATACTCTTCCGGAAAACACGGTTGTTTATCCTGGTCATGGGAAGTCAACCACTATCGGGTTTGAAAAGAAGAACAATCCATATGTCAGGGTGTAGTTATGATTTCTGTATATACCGAAGAAGCATACCGATATGAGGCAGAGGAACTTATAAAGCTTTTTTTTCCGGAAAAAACATTTGTTTTTGTTTCCGATCCATCCTGCTTTACAGAGGGTGTGCTGCTGCAGTGCGGTACGGAGCCTTCCGGAAATGAATGGGTAGTAGAGGCAAGGTTAATAACACAAAATGAAACATTGTATCATGAAACAATGTTAATAAGTAATACTTCTGACTCCCCGTACAGAGAACTGAAAACACCGTTAAAGATATTGATATACAGGGTTTTAAGCCAATATACAGGAAAAACCCTCCCCTGGGGTACATTAACCGGAATCCGGCCTGCTAAAATTGTGCATAAGCTTATGAATGAGGGAAAAACCCAGGAGGAAATCAATGATAAGCTGACGAGCTATTACCAGTTGTCCGGAAAAAAAGCAAAGCTTCTTATGGAAGTTGCCCGGAACGGACGAGAGTATCTGAAAGAAAGCAAATATGCCGTAAGTTTGTATATCGGAATCCCGTTTTGCACGAGCAGATGCCTCTACTGTTCCTTTCCTTCGTTTTCTATAAAGGAATATGGCCGCATGGTAACGGATTACCTGAAAGCGTTGAAAAAGGAAGCGGAATGGGCAGCCGAATGGATCGGAAGAAATGGATTATATATAGATACAATATATATTGGGGGAGGAACCCCTACAGCTCTATCGGAAAATGATCTGGATAGCCTTCTTAACGGTATACTGCCTGTCCTGCCAATGGACAGAATACGGGAATATTCGGTTGAGGCGGGCCGTCCGGATACCGTCAACAGAGAAAAATTTCGGATTATACAAAAAGCCGGAGCCACACGAATCAGTATTAATCCTCAGACAATGCAGGATAAAACATTACGAATAATCGGAAGAAACCATACGTCGCAACAAATTATAGATGCTTTTCTGATGGCAAGGGAGGAAGGATTCCATAATATCAACATGGATCTGATAGCCGGCCTGCCCGGAGAAACCCTGAATGACTTTTTATATACACTGGACAGAATAGGGGAGATGAATCCCGAAAACCTCACTGTGCATACAATGTCTGTTAAGAGAGCATCCCGCCTTAAAGAGGAAAAGAGTAGCTTCCCGTTTACCGACGATGATACCGTTTCGGGAATGATAGAAAAAGCCGGTAACTTTACGCGGGAAATGGGAATGAAACCATATTACCTGTACCGCCAGAAAAACATTCTGGCAAACCTTGAAAACGTAGGCTATTCAAAACCCGGCTTTGAAGGTATATACAATATCCTCATCATAGAGGAAGTACAAAATATTCTTGCTCTCGGAGCCGGCGGCATATCAAAAATCCTGTACCCCGGAAACAGGATCGAAAGAATCTTTAATCTGAAAAATGTGGAGCAATATATTCATCGGATTGATGAAATGATTGACAGAAA
>CAZSVI010000082.1:0-17158 GCA_964610205.1 uncultured Oscillospiraceae bacterium | reverse complement strand
GAGGAAAGCCAATAAAATCAAAGACCTTCGGCCAGAAGAAATATATTGAGGCCATCCGTAAAAACACTGTTATTTTCGGAATAGGACCTGCCGGCACCGGAAAAACTTACCTTGCTGTAGCAATGGCGGTAAAAGCATTCAGGGAAAAAGCGGTCAGCAGGATTATACTCACCCGCCCCGCAGTGGAGGCAGGGGAAAGGCTTGGTTTCCTGCCGGGGGATTTGCAGAACAAGGTTGATCCTTATTTAAGACCTCTATATGACGCACTATATCAAATTATGGGGCCTGAAACATACCTCAATAATCTGGAAAAAGGGATCATCGAGGTTGCTCCGCTGGCATACATGCGCGGACGGACGCTGGATGATTCGTTCATTATTCTGGATGAAGCACAAAATACCACACCTGAACAGATGAAAATGTTTTTAACCCGAATTGGATCAGGATCCAGAGCCATTGTTACCGGAGATATCACACAGATTGATCTTCCCGGGGACAAAAAATCAGGCCTTGTTGAGATACAAAGAATACTTTATAATGTCGAGGGGCTAAGCTTTGTTTTTCTATCGGAAAAGGATGTAATCCGTCATGAACTGGTTCAGCGAATCGTCCGGGCTTATGAACAATATGAAAATCATGGTCAGGGCAAAAAAGATAAGGATAAAGCTAATAGGTGACAGACGACACGCAATAGATATAACCGATACCATAAAACCCGCACCTTAAAATTAAAAAGCAAATATCAAATATTACCTTAACGATCAAAAGGCAGGGGAGAAAAAGTGAAAGTAAAAAAAGATAAAATAAAAAAGAATAAAATCGGACAAGTCTTTCGAAATGAAATGTTTCAGCGTGCTTTGATTGGTCTTGTGTCACTGCTTGCTGTTTTCGCGATGATCTCCGCCGGAGCTGCTCAAAAGAGGTATAAGCTTACACTGGGGATGAGATCTGAGGAAGACATCCGTGCACCCAGAGACATAGAGAATACAATGAAGACGGAGGAATTGGCCCTGGAAAGAGTGAAGGAAGTTCCTCCTGTTATCAGGGAATTGGAATTGGCCAACACAAGAATGTTGGGCAGCGCATATGATTTTTTTGATGAATTGGATAGTCTCAGGGGGAGAATTATTCCCATGATTGAAGCTGACACCGATAAAAAACTTGAGGATATTCTGAAACAGGAAGCTCATGATATTCCGATACTTGTCAATATGTCGGATGAGCTTCAGAACTATCTGTTCCGACAGGAGAACACTGCCGAGATCAACCAGTTGAAGGAACTGCTTGTCAGGGAAATAATACCGCAGCTTTTTACAACAAATATAACCCAGGAAAATATTCCCAAAATACTTGCCGATTACCATATAAAGATGGAAGAGAGGATTTTATCGCTGCAAATGCAGCAGGTTGCAAAACGTATTCTCACAGGCATACTGATACCTAATAGTATTATTGATGAGCAAGCCACATTACGGCAGAAAAATGAATTTATCGAAACCTTTAAAACAGAAAATCCTGTTATGATTTTTAAGGAGGAAAAAATAATCCGCAAGGGTGATATTGTTACCGAAGATATAATTGACGTTTTAAGAAGGCTGGGGTATCTGGATGAGAAAAACGGGCCGGATTATCTGTTCCTCATTTCAGTATTACTGATACTGTTTTTTCTTTGGTTTATATTAGCCCTGTTTATCAGGACTTTTTCACCGAAAATATTTCAAAGCAGGAACGATTTGCTGTTTATCGCTAGCATTATGATATTAACGGTATTTTTATCGTGGATGGTGAAGGAGTTCCTTCCCGGATATGCTCCATATATTACAATCGGATTTATAGCACCGATTTTGCTGGCCGTATTTCTAAACATACAAATAGCAATTATTGTAAATCTGGCAATAACAGTTGCTGTTTCCATACTCTTTCCCGATACACCGGCGTTTATTATTATGTCGGTAATCAGCGGCACGCTTGCCGCCTTTTTATCGGCAAATGCGAATCAGAGAAGGAAAATTTCCCTTACGGGTCTTGTTATTGGGGTTGTTAATATTTTTGTGATCGCAAGCGTAGGGATAATTGAAAAAAAGGACTGGACAGCCATATTGAACGAGGGCGGGGTTGTATTTTTGAACGGCATATTGGCAGTTATTCTCGCTATTGGATTGCTGCCTTTTCTGGAAAGTATCTTTAATATGATTACGCCAATGAAGCTTCTGGAACTGGCAGACCCGAACCATCCATTGATTAAACGCCTGTTAATGGAGGCTCCCGGAACCTACCACCATAGCTTGATGGTTGGTAACCTGGCAGAGGTTGCGGTAAGGGTTATAGGTGGAAATGCCCTCCTTGCCAGGGTAGGCGCATATTTTCACGATATTGGGAAACTTAAGCGTCCGGGTTTTTTTAAGGAAAACCAGATGGTTGAGAATCCTCATGACAGAATTACACCTAATCTCAGTACACTGGTTATTACTTCCCATACCAGTGATGGGGAGGAAATGGCATTAAAGCACAAACTCCCCAAAGCCATCAGGGACATAATTGTCCAACACCATGGTTCAACCCTTGTAGCATACTTTTATCATAAAGCCCGCCAGGGAGAAAAGGGCGAGGATGTAAAAGAGACAAACTTTCGATATGAGGGGCCGAAACCACAAAGCCGTGAAGCTGCGGTTGTTCTTCTTGCCGATTCGGTAGAGGCTGCGGTAAGATCCCTTCAGGATAAAACAAAAGGGAAGATTGAAGGCTTGATTCGCAAAATAATTAAGGATAAACTGGATGACGGACAGTTGGATCATTGTGATTTAACTTTAAAAGACATGAATGATATCGCAAATAGTTTTTTAACGGTATTAAGCGGAGTCTTCCATGAGAGAACGGAATATCCCGAACTTGACAAAAAAAATAACCTGTCCGAACTGGACAACCAAGTATATAATATATTGCTTGAAAATAAAAAGGAGAAAAAGAATGAAGGCGGCAATTCAAAACAAGTTGCGGAGGAGGTATCTTCCGATGAAAGATTTGAAGATACTTCTGGAGAAAACAGTGAATACCGTATTGAAGACTGAAGCAATCACAACGGAAGTATTAATATCCATTCTTCTTGTTGAGGATGAGGAAATGCGAAGAATAAACCATGAATACCGGGATAAAGATAGTGTTACGGATGTTCTTTCGTTTCCAATGCTCTTGATGAAAGACGGAGTGTGTGTTGAGGAGCCGGGGGAAATGGATATGGAAAACGGAAGACTTTTTCTTGGAGATATTGTGATATCTGTTCCACAAGCTTTGGAACAGGCAGAATTATACGGTCATTCAGTGAACAGGGAACTGGCTTTTTTAACCGTTCATGGGCTGTTGCATTTGTTGGGATATGACCATGATAAATCGGAAAGGGAAAAAAGAATGATAAGCCGGCAGGAGCAGGTTCTTTCCGAATTGGGATTGAACAGGAGTAGACATTAATCAGCGATCTGCGTATTTTATAATAAACGCAGGTTATAGTGGAGATATTTATGAAGAAAATAAGATCCTTAATGAATAGTTTTAAGTTTGCCGGACAGGGATTCAAAGCGGCATTTTCAAATGAAAGGAATTTCCGAATTCATTGCACAATGGTAGTCATAGTAACTATACTTGGAATTGTTTTTAACCTATCCTTACTAAAATGGGCGTTGCTTTTCCTTGCAATGGGTTTTGTACTGGTTTCCGAATTGGTGAATACCGCAGGCGAAACCCTGGTGGATATGATAACAAATGAATACTCAAAGGAAGCGAAGAGGGTAAAGGATCTCTCGGCCGCTTCTGTTTTGGTAGCAGCC
The DNA here is from genome assembly GCA_964610205.1 of uncultured Oscillospiraceae bacterium. Lineage (GTDB taxonomy): Bacteria > Bacillota > Clostridia > DSM-8532 > DSM-8532 > CAZSVI01. The sequence continues at coordinate 13,337 of CAZSVI010000082.1, read as the reverse complement.
ATTGCAGCAGTGTTCGTGGGCATTTTTGTATTTGTTGATCCAATACTTGAGTTGTTGAAAAGGTGATATCAGATTTTGGATTTTTGATATTCGATACAGAATAGCGGGATAGCAGGTTTTAAAATCGAGAATCGAAATTGAAAAAAATAAAGGAGCATAAACATGTTTAATCAAAGTCTTGAGTTTTATATATTGATGATACCGGTTTTGCTGATCTCATTGACAGTACATGAATTTTCCCACGGCTATATCGCATACCGGCTCGGAGATATGACAGCGAAAAATGAAGGACGTCTCACCTTGAATCCGATAAAACATCTTGACCCTATCGGAACCATAATGATGTTTGTTGCGAGAATCGGATGGGCAAAACCCGTCCCTATAAACCCGTATTTTTTCAGGGACAGGAAAAAAGGAACCATGCTGGTGAGTGTGGCAGGACCTCTTTCCAATCTTCTTATGGCGTTTATTGCGATTTTCATTTATAAAATTTTTGTCTTGTCAATGTATGGAATGCTGATAGCCGGAAATAAACCACTAATCTACTTAGTGGACTTCTTAATACTGTTTTTTTCAGTTAACTTAAGTTTGGCTGTATTTAATCTGTTACCTGTTCCGCCCCTTGACGGATCAAAAATTTTGTCCGGGGTTCTTCCATCGGAAACCTATTTTCGTTTTATGCAGTATGAAAGAATGATCGGTATGGTTTTTCTTTTTGTTGTAATTGTTTTTCCGGGCGTCCTGGGAAGTATTCTGGGGTTTTTTACAGAGCCAATTGCAAACAGTATGATCTGGGTAATAGATAAGATCATCGGGCTTTTCAGGTAGAACAAACCTTCCGCGGGGTCAATTTCACACCTGTACTGGACTTTACAGATGGAATAGGTTAATATTATTTTAACAACAGCAGATTAAAGAATGAGCGAATAATAAAACATGTTTTTTAATCGAGGGATTTTCTGTCGGTACCAGCTGGAGGAAGGCGCAATAATTGCTTTATTGCAACTGACGACAACAACGTACTGACAGAAAATAACCGCTTAAAAATGTGAATTTATTATTTGGTCATTCCTGAACGGAGGTTCATATGAAAAAGACCATATTAAGCGGTATGCGCCCCACAGGAACACTGCATCTGGGGAACTATTTCGGAGCGCTGGAAAACTGGATACGCCTTCAGAAAGATTATGACTGCCACTATTTTATAGCCGACTGGCACGCGTTGACCACCGGTTATGAAGAAACGGATAATTATAAAAACAATATAACCGAAATGGTTGCCGACTGGATCAGCACCGGTCTGGATCCGGCGCAGAGCGTGTTTTTTCTGCAAAGTGCAATCAAGGATCATGCGGAATTGCATTTGCTGTTTTCCATGATAACTCCCCTTTCCTGGCTTACACGCAACCCGACTTACAAGGATCAACTGTCTCAGATGAAAGAAAAAAATATTACCACCCACGGTTTTCTGGGGTATCCATGTCTGCAGGCCGCGGACATATTGATGTATAAGGCTGACTTTGTACCTGTAGGTGAAGATCAGGTCCCTCATGTGGAATTGACAAGAGAAATTGCCAGGAGGTTTAATTTCCTCTATAAGGAAGTATTTTCTGAACCGCAAGCGCTTTTAACAAAAGCGAAAGTTCTTCCCGGTCTGGACGGGCGCAAAATGAGTAAAAGTTACGAAAATACGATAGCGTTTGCAGACACACCGGATGAAGTAAATAAGAAAGTAATGAGCATGATTACTGATCCTGCCCGCATTAAAAAAACAGATCCCGGGCATCCGGAAGTTTGTACGGTCCATGCTTTTCATAAAATTTTCAATGAAGCTGAAGTGCCCGAGATTGAAACCCAATGCCGTGCGGGGGGAATTGGCTGTGTACAGTGTAAGAAGAATCTTGCCGAAAAAATGAGAGCCTTTCACACACCGATTTATGAAAAACGCACCGAGCTTCTAAAAAGAACCGATGATATCCGGGATATAATAAGAGAAGGGAACAAGAAGGCACGGGAGACTGCGGAAAAGACTATGAATGAAGTTCGAAGCGCCATGAAAATAGACTGGATCTGATAACCGAACAGGAGTTACCAATGAAAAGTGCTTTGCATGAAGCCTGTACGATTAGAATAAAGAATTTTGAGGGGCCTTTTGACCTGTTGTTTTTTCTGATCGAAAAAAATCAGATAGATATATATGATATTCCCATTTTAGAAATTACGGATCAATATATGGACTATCTTTTCGCCATGCAGGAAATGGATCTGGATATTGCCAGTGAATTTCTTGTAATGGCATCAACCCTTCTGCATATTAAATCAAAGCTTCTGCTTCCTTCACGAAAAGAAGAAGATAATGATGAAATTGATCCCAGGGAAGAATTGATACTCAAGCTTGTGGAATATAAAAAGGCGAAGGAATTTGCGGCTTTACTAAATAACAACGAAGCAAAATGGAGCAAAGTGCACTATAAGCTTCCGGAGGTTCTTCCCGAAATGGCCTATGAAGTTGTTCAGGAGGTTTCATCTGCCTTATTGAAAGAATACTATCAGAAGATCATGCAAAGTTACCGCGATCGTCAAAATGACGAATCTAAAAAGATGAACCGGATAATCCAGCATGAGCGGGTCTCGCTGCGAATTAAAATCAAGGAGTTACTGAATAGATTGAAAAAAGGTGTACGGTTGTGTTTTTCCAGGATATTCAGCCTGAAGGAAATGTCCAGACTGGAAGTGGCTACGGGTTTTTTAGCAGCACTTGAAATTGCCAAATCGGGAAAAGCTCTAATCCATCAGGATAAGGAATTCGGGGAAATATACATAGAACCTGCCAGAGCGAGAAGAGATGAAGGTGTAATATAGTGAAAGATTTACGGGATATTGAGAATATTCTTGAAGCTGTACTGTTTGCGTCCGGTGATTCCGTCACTCTGGAAAAACTCTCGGAGATTGTGGGTCAGGACAGGAAAACAACGGCAAGCATATTATCAAATATGGAAATGAAGTATAAAAGTTCTCCAAGAGGTATTATGCTGCGTCAGTTAGGGACAAGTTACCAGCTGTGCACGAAACCGGAATACGATGAATATATTGCGGTTCTGGGGGCCGGCCACAGAAAGCAGGGTCTATCCCAGGCGGCATATGAAACCCTTGCGATTATTGCTTACCATCAACCCGTTACCCGGGCTTATGTAGAGCAAATACGCGGAGTGAATTCGGATAGTGTTATAATTAATCTGGTTGAGAAGAATTTAATTTGTGAAACCGGAAGACAGGATAGTCCAGGCAAACCTAAGCTTTATGGGACAACTGAAGAGTTTTTAAGACTCTTTGGCTTCAGTTCCATAATGGATATACCAAAGGTTGATATGAATGATATTCAGACTATTATGGGTGAAGTTCCCATAGATTAGTGTAACAATTGCAAGCAATTGCTTCCGTTGTAATAACAGTGTGTTGCCGCTGCATAGAATATAATGGATTATATTGGATAGAATAGCCGGTGAGGTGACAATAATGAACCTACCGGTTTTTTTAATAATTCCCCTTATAATCACTATATTACTTTTATTCAGTCTCAGGATATCCCTGGAGCTTTTAGCAAAGGAAGAAGACATCACATACACTGTGAAAGGAAGTATTTTTAAGCACTTAAAAGTGTTTGAGATTAAAAAGGGTACTGAGGATGAAGGGAAAAAGAGGTGGAAAACAGATTGGAAAGAAAACAAATTTATTAAAACAAAAGTTTTAAGTATTTATGATAGTGCATTGAAAAAACACGCAGGGAAAGTACTTCATATAGAAAAACTTGAACTGCATGGGACATTTTCTGTTGAAGATGCAGCTGTGGATGCAATTTTATATGGTGTTTTTTTAGCGTTGTGGCAATTTCTATTAATCTTTTTGTCAGCTAATTTCAGCCTGGAACATCAATGTTTTAATTTTTTACCGGACTTTAACAAGAATCGGAATAAATTAATTTTTCATGCTATTTTCCGGATTGTTATAATTAATATTCTCTGGCTTATTATATGGATTAAAATTGAAGACAAACGGAATAGAAAAAAAAATTCTGATTCTACTGAATAAACTGAATAGTTTTCTTCGTATTAGCAAAGGATAATGACAAATTGGATATATGAAGTAATTGGAACTTTAATTATTAAATGGCTATATGAGTTATTGCTTAAAAATAAAATTTTGGAGGTGAGAGATATGGGGGCACATCCCATTGATGAGTTAATGAAAACAGCTATGGAAAGTATACGGGATATGGTAGATGTAAATACAATTGTTGGTGACGCAGTTCAAACCGCAGATGATACGGTGATTATTCCGGTTTCCAGGGTTGCTTTCGGATTTGCGGCAGGAGGCGGAGATTATCAAGGACAAAAAGATTCCAAGTCAGGATCCCAAGAAGAAGGATTCCCATTCGCGGGAGGCAGTGGAGCAGGTGTAACTATTCATCCTGTTGCCTTTATGGTAGTGGGAAAAAACAGCACAATCAAGCTTTTACCTGTTGAGCATAATACAACGTTTGATCGTGTTATTGATTTTGTACCCGGGCTTCTGGACAGAATTACTCCTCTGGTTGGAAAGAAAAACAATGATGAAGAGGAAAATGAAAAGAAAGAGAAAAGACAACAGGAACCCTTTTAAGGTTCCTGTTGTCTTCAAAAGCTATTGACTTACAGCCCGTATACTTGAGTTAATGTAATCCAACAGGCCGTAATCACATGTTCAGAGGCTCATCTTGGGCCTCGTTATATTTGTAACCCTTCAGCGAAGGGTTACATGATACGTTTTACTTATTGTTATTTGTATCATATTGAGGATATTGGTTACCGGTATAGTTCTGGAATACTTTTTTCACTATGTTACCACCGATTGTTCCAGCTTCCCTTGAGGTCAGGTCACCATTGTAGCCCTGTTTCAGATTGATACCTAACTGGTTAGCAATTTCGTACTTCATGTTGTCAAATGCGGTCTTGCTGTTGCTGTTGTTGTTGTTGTTAGCTGCCATCTTTTTTTCACCTCCTCACTACTTATTATGGCTGTTAAGCCTTTTTATATGAGTAGTAAGTTATGGTGATAATGGCGTTTTCTAAGCGTGAAGGGTTATAACTTGATGTCGATATTATTTCCAAGGTGTTCCGGTTTTATCTCCGGCATCATTTTTAAAAGCTCCTGCATTTTTTGTGTTGTTTGTTCCTGATTCATTTTTTGGAAAGCCATTTGGGCAGTTTGCATCGCATTAATGTTTTTGAGCCTGTAATAGGAGAATACTGCTCCTGTTGCATAGGACATTCATATTCCCTCCCGTACATTTAAATATATTAAAATTTTGCAGTATATATTGTCTCACGAATAAAAATATTTATAACGAGGCGTTTCAAAAAAATCTTCACCTGTTGACATTATACCACAAATTAATGAAAAATAACGTTTTTTTCAACCTTTTATAACGGACTTTTGTTGTATTTTTACAAACAGTGTGATAATATATGCTTAGGCTAGATTATCCATTTTTATGTGGCATATTTTGCCATTACAAAAGAAAAGAAGAATATTTATTCTTTAAGAGGTGATTCTTTTGCTGAACAAATTACTTTTTCAAAATAATCTAATAGAAAAGTCATTGGATGCCGCATGGGTACGAAATGATATCATTTCACAAAACATTGCGAATGTCGATACGCCCGGATATAAAAGAAAAGAAGTAAAATTTGAGGAATATCTTGACTCTGAAATGAAGCTGAGCCGTATTTCCAATGGTAAAACACGGCTTCAGGGCGACGGAGATATCAAGGTTGTGGAAGATCATGAAAGCTACAGCTATCGTCTGGATGGGAATAATGTGGATATAGAGAGAGAAATGGCACAAATGGCTATGAATACTTTACGATATAACACATTGATACAGAGAATAAGCGGCGAATTAAATAAAATCAGAACCGTAATACGGGGGAGGTAATAAATCATGGGTTTTTTCAGTGCAATGGAAAGCAGCGCTTCCGCATTAACCGCCCAGCGCCTTAGAATGGACACCATTTCGGAAAACATAGCAAATGCAAGTACGACACGAAGCGAAGAAGGAACTCCATACCGTAGAAAGACAGTCATTTTTGAGGCACAGAATGGAAATGCACCGTTTTCATCCTATTTATCGAAAGCCAGTCGCGAACTGTTTACAAATGGCGGAGTAAGGGTATCACGAATAGTTGAGGATCAAACTCCGTTTAAAAGCGTATACGATCCTGGCCATCCCGATGCCGATGAAAATGGTATTGTTGAAATGCCTAATGTGGAGGTTGTTACCGAAATGGTGAATATGATTTCTGCGGCAAGAGCTTATGAAGCAAGCGTAACTGCCATAAACACATCTAAATCAATGGCATCGAAAGCTCTGGAGATAGGAAAATAAGCAAAAGATAAAAGGAGGAGTAAGAGTTGAATATATCGGGATTATCCACATTACATCAAAACCTGTTAGTCCAGAGTTCGCCTGTAAGCGGGCGGGTGGAAGAAAAATCCGGTTTTGGGGATATGCTTATGGAAGCTGTCCGGAATGTCAGCAGACTGGAAAAAGAGTCGGATAGCATTACTGATGATTTTATAGCGGGAAGGACCGATAACATCCATTCAGTTCTTATAGCTGCTGAAAAAGCCTCCATATCTCTGGACATGGTCATTGAAGTAAGAAACAAAGTACTGGAAGCCTATAATGAAATTATGAGAATGCAGGTATAAAACATACAAACATAAGAAAAAGCCCGTCTGGAGGGAAAAGATATGCCTGAAGGTTTGGTAAATTTATGGAACAAATTGAAGGATTACTGGAGGGAACTGGAAAGAAGCCAAAAGACACGAATATATATCACTGCGGGAGTTATCGCAGCTTCGGTTATATTCACTTTAATTTTAAGCTTAAGGGTTACATATGTTCCGCTTCTGGAAAGCAGCAACGATTATGACATAAAATCCATTGTTGAATATCTGGACACTAATGGAATCCATTACAAGAAGGCAGCAAACCAGATTCTTGTAGACAGCAGAAAGAAAACCGATATTGAATTTGATCTTGCCAGTCAGGCAGGTCTGATAAGTCCTGATGTAATATTTGATCAAAGCTGGTCCAAGTTGTCTCTCACTACTACAGAAGAGGATAAGGCCAAGCTTTGGAGGCAGTTTGAGCAAACAAATCTGGTGTATAAGCTTAAAAAGTTCGAGAATGTGTTGGACGCCTCAGTTCAATATACAAAGCCGGAGAAAACTTATTGGGCTTCCAGGAGTAATGGAACGGAACAAGGCTCGGCTTTTGTATCTCTGAAAACAAAGGGAACACTTACACCCGAACAGGTGGAGGCTGCTGCCAGAGTAGTTGCCGCTTCCATTGGAATTCCAAAGGATAATATTATACTTGTAGATGAATTTCTGAATCCTTTAAATAATACACAAAGTAATTCGTCCATTGGGGTTGCAGGTACCCAGGAGGAAATGCGCCGCAACCGTGAAATGGAGATGGAACAGAAGCTGTATAAGCATTTTCGTATTGGAATGGCTCAGAACGCGAATTTTGATACCATGAGTGTTACGGTCAGCGCAAAGCTGGATTTTGATATATTAAACAGCAAAGAGGTTCAATTTACAGCACCCGACAGCGATGGTGAAGGCTTTGTGAAAACACGGGAAACCCTTGAGGAGAAACTTGAAAGCAAGGAAGGCGGGGAATCCCCCGGATTGGATAGTAATCCAGGTGTGGCTTCCTATCAGTTTGATACTTCGGGAGCTTCCATTTATGAGAAGGAACAGAACATCGAAGAACGTTTGTTTAACGAAAAAGAAATTGAAAGCCAGAAAGCTTTGGGTAAACTTATTTCGGATGAATCAACAGCTACAATCACGTTATGGTATGGTCATCAGGTTGATAATGCCGATGCTCTGACAACAGAATACATTGATCAGATAAGGCAGGACGCGGGAAATGCAATGGGACTTCCCACAAGAAACATATCGGTCAGCATTCAGAAGCTGGCGCCCCAGGTTGTTCCCGAGGTCAAGTTTACGGATTCACTCAGCCGTTTCCTGGAGCAATTTGGTTTGTATATACTTATGCTGGTATTATTGGGGGTTATGGCTTTACTTCTTGTTCCCGGAAAGAAAAAGGAAGAAGAGGAATTTATGCCGGAGACTGCTGTTGAAGGGCCTCAATTTGTTGTTCCCGAAAAACACAAATTGGGTCTTCCCAATATCGAACTTGGAGAATCCAACGAATTGAAGGAGCAAATAGAAAAATTTGTTGCATCCAAGCCTGATGCTGTTGCACAACTCCTTAGAAACTGGCTTACGGAAGAATGGGATTAAGAGTGTAAATGTATCATAAGTCGTGTGTAGTAGTAAGTGCTTTGTTGTCCAAGGACTGAAACATCCGGACCAGGCCCCGCGGATGTCTTTGATCAACTAACACAACAGGTCAAAAAAAAGGTTGTTTGGAGGTGGTGACTTTGGCAGTAGGAGCCCGGGGAGAAATTACAAGGGAATATTCCGGGAGAGAAAAGGCGGCAATGCTTTTAATAACCCTGGGGCCGGAGCGATCCGCTCAGATTTTCAAACATCTGAAAGAGGATGAAATTGAGCAGTTAACACTGGAGATCGCAAATATACGAAGTGTATCACCTCAGGACAAGGATAAAATTCTGGAAGAATTTTACCAGATATGTCTTGCGCAGGAATATATAGCCGAAGGCGGTATCGGCTATGCAAAGGATATCCTGGAAAAAGCCCTTGGTACCGAAAAAACAATGGAAATCATTAACAAACTTACCGTTTCGCTTCAAGTCAGACCTTTTGACTTTGTCCGGAAAGCCGATCCGTCCCAGGTTCTGAACTTTATTCAGAGTGAACACCCGCAGACAATTGCCCTGATACTTGCCTATCTGAAACCACAGCAGGCGGCGGTTGTTTTATCATCATTACCGCAGGACAAGCAGGCGGATGTAGCCCGGCGTATTGCGATAATGGACAGAACATCGCCAGAAATAATCAAGGAAGTTGAACGGGTTCTTGAGAAAAAACTGTCCTCTCTTGTTACGGAGGATTATACCGCGACCGGCGGGCTGCAGGCTATTGTTGATGTTTTAAACTCCGTTGATCGCGGAACTGAAAAATTCATAATGGAAACGCTTGAAATAGAAGATGCTGATTTGGCTGAAGAAATAAGGAAAAGGATGTTTGTATTCGAAGATATACTGCAGCTTGATAACCGCTCTATTCAACGCTTTTTGCGCGAGGTGGACAACAGCCAGCTTGCTGTTGCTTTAAAGGGTGCCACCGAAGAGGTGCAGAATGTTATATACAACAACATGTCGAAGCGTTTGTCTGAAATGATTAAGGAAGATATCGAGTTTATGGGTCCGGTCAGATTGAAGGATGTGGAAGAAGCCCAGCAGAAGATAGTAAATGTCATACGGAAACTGGAGGACGCAGGAGAAATTATTATTTCCAGAGGCGGAGGAGACGAAATAGTTGTATAACGCATATGGCCACAATGTGTATAAAAAATATCAGGTGAGTATGGGTAATCCGTATCCGGTTAAACCGAAAAAGTTTTTTCATTCACCGGAAAAAATGGAAACGGCTCCTGACCCTAAAATTAACGCCGAACAGGAAGCCGAAGCCATTCTTGTTAAAGCCAGGGACGAGGCCGAAAGGATTGTTCAGGAGGCGAACAGGGAAGCTGGTAATATACTTGAGTCTACCCAGGAAAAAGTTATGGTTCATATGCTTGAGGTTGAACAGAGTGCAAAGGAAGAAGGCTACAGAACAGGTGAAGCCCTGGCAAGACAACACTATCAGAGCCTTTTGGATGAAGCTGAAAGCATGAGGGTAAAAGCGCAGGAGGCATATGAAAACACTATCTTAGCCCTGGAGGGGGAAATGGTTGAAACCATCCTAGAAATTGCGCGTAAAGTCATAGGCATGGAGTTAACGCAAAACAAGGATGTCATTATGGGACTTATTCGTACAGCCATGCTGGGAAATGCCTCAATAGATGAGGTTGTTGTCCGGGTATGCCCGGATGATTACGATTATGCTGATAACAACAAGGAAAAGTTCCTTCAGGAAAATAAAAACATCAGGGATTTAATTTTAAAAAAGGACAGTTCCCTGAAAAAGGGAGATTGCCTTGTTGAAACAGGTTTTGGTTCAGTGGACGGCGGTATTGAAACCCAGCTTGCGGGTGTTGAAAGTTCATTCAGGGATCTTCTCGGGTATGAGCCGGAAGATGAGCAGGTAACTTCCGAAGGTAATGGTGGCATATATGACAATTCCGGTAAATCTTAAGAAATATAAAGAAATACTTCATATAAAACAATTTGTCTGCTTCAGAGGACAGGTTGCCAAGGTAGTGGGTTTAACCATAGAATCAAACGGGCCGCAGACTCATGTAGGTCAATTATGCCGAATTATAAATTCCGGATCCAAAAGCGAAATACTTGCCGAAGTAGTGGGATTCAGAGATAAAAGTGTCCTGCTGATGCCTCTGGGTGAAATGGATGGAATAGGCCCCGGAAGTGATGTAATTGCGACAGGGATGGAATTATCCGTAGGTGTTGGCAACGGGCTGCTGGGCAGGGTATTGGATGGCTTGGGCAACCCTATTGACGGAAAGGGAAGGTTAGAAATAAGTGGGTATTATCCTGTAAACAATGCTCCCCCACACCCGTTGAAGCGGCCCAGAATTCATCAGATACTTCCTATGGGTGTAAGGTGTATTGATAGTCTTCTGACGATCGGGAAAGGCCAGAGGATGGGGATTTTTGCAGGAAGTGGTGTTGGGAAAAGCACTCTCATTGGTATGATCGCCAGAAATACCAAAGCGGATGTTAATGTTATTGCATTAATAGGAGAGCGGGGAAGAGAAGTAAGGGACTTTCTGGAAAGGGATCTTATGGAAGAGGGTCTTAACCGGTCCGTTGTTGTTGTCGCAACCTCGGATCAGCCTGCGCTTGTACGCAAAAAGGGGGCGCTTGTGGCAACTGCGATTGCTGAATATTTCCGGAATCAGGGAAAGGATGTTCTCCTTTTAATGGATTCACTCACCCGATTTTCAATGGCTCAACGGGAGATTGGTCTGGCGGTCGGAGAACCGCCCGTATCCAGAGGGTATACCCCTTCTGTTTTTTCGGTTATGCCCAAGCTTTTGGAACGTTCAGGAACATCGAGTAAAGGTTCCATAACGGGACTATATACCGTACTGGTAGATGGTGATGACATGTCGGAACCTGTTACTGATACGGCAAGGAGTATTCTGGACGGACATATTGTTTTATCCCGGCAAATGGCTCACCGTAATCATTATCCGGCTGTAGATGTTCTTGAAAGCATCAGCCGTGTGATGAATGATATAGCTTCGATACCGCACAAGAAGCTGGCAAATGAGATACGGAAGAACCTTGCCGTATACATGGAAGCGGAGGATCTGATTAATGTAGGCGCCTATGTCAAAGGAAGCAGTAAAGAGATAGACAGGGCTGTATCCGTTATAGATAAAATCAATGCATTTTTAATGCAGGAGACCGCGGAAAGGTTTACCCTTCAGGATACTTTGGAGTCAATGGAAAAACTGTTGATTTCGGATGATGTTGAATAGTATCAGGCATATCTGTTTTATTCAATTCGTAGATTTCGACTCTGTGGCTTTAGTTATTCGTATTGGTATTATGCCACCCAGCGTTATTTCAGGGAGGAGTTATGGCAAAGTTTAAATACCGGTTTCAGACTCTTTTAAATGTAAAAGAGAATATGGAGAAGAATGTAAAAAATGAATTGGGTATTGCGGTACAGGAATTGGAGAAACAAAAGGAAATTTTAAGGAAGCTTCAATATGAAATTGAATCACAGGAAAATGAATACCGTTATGAAGGCGAGCGGAAAACGGTTATTTTGAAGTTAAGGCAGCGTCTTGAGTATATAAAGCTGATTCAGGAAAGAAAAGAGCAGCAGCAGCAGAGGGTTAAAGAAGCAAAAAGAAATGTCGATAAAATAAGAGAAAGACTTATTGAAGCAATGAAAGAAAAAAAAGTTCTGGAAAACCTGAAGGAAAAAGAATGGATTGTTTTTAAAAAGGAACAGGAAAAGCTGGAGCAGTTACTGGTTGACGAATTGGTTAATTATAAGGAATCTAAAAAGACTGATGAGGATTAATTATGAAGTCATAGGAGAAAACCATGGCAAAAAAAAAGAAAACAAAGGCGGAAGCCCCAAAACCGCAGGGAAGCGATAGGAAGGGCGGATCGGAAGGGTTATTGCACGGATTGCTGACCGTTCTGCTGTCAATACTTGTCGTTGTGGTAGTGTTTGGAGGGGCTTTTTATTATGTTTTAAAAAATAATATTTATGGAATGGGAGAACAGTTCCGTCCGCGTTTACAGAAAGTCCCTGTTTTAAGGCATGCGTTGCCGCCGCTTCCTGAAACCGAGGATCCGGATGATCCGAAATACCTGACTCAGAAGGAGCTTATTGATAAATATAACGCGCTCCGCAGCCAGATTTCAGACTTGGCCGCAAGGTTGGAGGAAGCCAATCTGCTCATCCGGAAATATGAAGGGGAGAAGGAACAAGCAGATACTCACCGGGTGGAGTTGGAGGCAGAGAAACAACATAATGAAGAAACCTTAAAACAAATCGAGAAACAAACAGCTCAACTGGAACAGGATAAGAAGGAGCTATCAAGACTTATCGCCGAAGGAGATCCCGGGGGCTTTACCGAATATTTTCAGAAAATAGAACCTCAAGCTGCTCAGGAGATTTATCAGCAGCTTATCAGCGAGGATATTGTTAATCAGGAATTAAAGACTCTGGCTAAAACCTATGAATCCATGGATGAGGCAAATGCGGCGAATATCATGACCGAACTCGGGAATAAGGATATGCCCTTGCTTCTGGACCTTATAGGTTCAATGAAACCGGTTGTTGCAGCCAAAATAATAGAGAACATGGAACAAGGTTTTGCCGCCGATCTGCTAAGGAGTCTGGCAGACAGGAAGTTGAGTATGCTGGATGGAGGTAACAGGTGACAGATACAAGGAATCTGAAACCTGTAACCCATAACCTATAATATGAAAGGAGGTGAGGAAAATGGTTTATGTAAGTCAGCAATTATTGATGCCTTTTAAGGCAAACGCTGAAGCAGCAAGCTTAAAAGACAACAAAAACACCCAGGGGGACAGCTTTCTTAAGGTATTTGATAAAAGCATACGGACAGGACAGGCTTTTTCATCAAGAAGACCTCAAACCAATGAACAGGGCAAAGCTGAAGCGCAGGGGCTGAGAAG
>CAZSVI010000081.1:0-17177 GCA_964610205.1 uncultured Oscillospiraceae bacterium | reverse complement strand
TACGTTTTTTGTGGCTGTCTCTGGCGCTCAAATTTGGCGGCACTGTGGGGTGCGTTCCTTCCCCCCCCCACTCCTAGCTATATGGAACAGGGGGATTAAATTGTCTGGCATAATAGCATTGCACGACGGTAATATACAGGTTGGAATAAATGATTTTGATCCTTCCCACACTTTTCTTTGCGGTCAATGTTTTCGATGGAATAAGGATGGAAACGGCTTCTGGACAGGCATTGTTTCGGGACACAGAATAAAGCTTTCATGGGATGACCGGTTCTGTACCTTCTTTGATGTTGATGAAAATTTTTTTATTTCTGAACTGGCACATTATTTTGATCTGGATACAGACTATACAGATATTAAAAAAATCCTGCGGGATAAAGACGAAAACCTGCGTAAAGCTGTTTCATACGGACATGGCATACGGCTTTTAAGGCAGGATTTCGTGGAAGTATTGTTATCCTTTTTAATTTCACAAAACAATAGCATACCAAGAATTAAAAAGATTATTGAGACCTTAAGCTCTCATTTCGGACTTCCAATAAAGGATTATGACGGGCAGAGCAAATTTCCGGAGATATCCGCCCTTGCTAACGCTTCACTGGAAGATATAAATGTATGCCGTGGAGGCTACCGGTGCCGGTATATTTCACAGGTCGCAAAAGAACTGAATCGTTGGCCTTCATTTTTGGAGGATATGCAAAGACTTCCTGTGGAAAAAGCAAGGGAACTTCTCTTATCCCTTCCCGGAATAGGTGAAAAAGTGGCCGACTGTGTTCTTCTTTACAGCGGTATTGACCGTAACGCTTTCCCAATAGACAGGTGGGTAAAACGGGTTATGGAAACACTCTATTTCAAAAAAGAAACAGATGTGAATAGCATACGAGCATTTGCCCGTGATTATTTCGGTGATTTGGCCGGGATTGCACAGCAATACCTTTTTTATTACGCAAGGGAGCAAAAAATCGGACTTTAGCCTTTTAATTCGCGGTTACTGACCAGTGTTTTGTAACGCTTTATATTATCAGTTCTTTTCAAAGCGTTACAAATATACTTCCTTGATGTTGTGGCCTGCACACCCCAAAAAACATGCGTTACAGGCCACCAGCGGTATAAATGAAACATCCGCCCCATGCCCCGCGAATGGTATACGTTTTACCCCCGGATAGTAACAAATCGCTCAAACACTCATTGAACTGCTGCCCGATCTGCGACCCGGTTTACAACAGTCATCACCGCGAATGCCAAAAGTACGGTAACCAAAGAGTATAACCATGGATTTCCCAACTGAGACATAAGAAAGCGTATATATGCACCGGCTGATAGAGTTACAATTACCATTATCAGAAAGGACTTTAGTGTATCCATAAACCGGAGTTCCTTCAGCAATACCACAAATGTTGCTACACAGGGAAAATAAATGATTATTGTGGTAACCCCTGTTATCATCTGCGCTCCGTTTAATTTTAAGGGTTCAAGCAGCACAACGGCCGCATCCTTCCGGACTATTCCGATTACATAAGACGCGACCGCTTCGCTGGGTAAACCAAAAACACCGGTTATAACCGGACGTGTAAGGTTCCCCAGAAAATCCATCACTCCCAAAAGACTCAGAATATTCACAAATAGAATGCCTCCCAATACAAAAGGAACCGCATCGGTTATAAACCCATGTAACCGGGATCCCAAATTCCTTAATTGAACCTTGAACCCCGGCAAACGATACGGGGGAATTTCCATAATTAAAGTATCTGTTGTTCCCTTGACCATTAGTCGCAGCACGGCTCCTAAAACAAGCCAAATAGAGAAAATCGTTGCTGAAACAGCTGCTACATGGCTTATTCCATAATCCGCTGTTAAAGAGAAAATGATGGCTGATTGGGCAAGGCACGGAATGGTAATTGCGGTTAACGTAGCTGTAATAAAGCGCTGACGCCGGGATTCAAGGTTTCGTATGGCCATGATTCCGGGAACATTACACCCCATGGCAAGCATCATCGGTATAATAGAAAACCCGTGTAAACCAACCTTGTGCATAAAACGATCAAAAATAATGGCAATTCTAGGGAGGTACCCTAAATCTTCTATAAAACCAATTACAATATAGAATATAAAGATATAGGGAAGAACAAGACCGAATACCATAAAAACTCCTGTAGTCAAAACTCCCATAGCTGCTTCATAGTCAATTATCTCCCCGGAAATATCGCCGATAAGAATCTGATAAAGCGCTCCTTCTCCTCCGAGAAGCCGGCTGATCATATAGATTAAAGGCGTATAAAACCTTTCAAACAGCTGTTCAATTAATCGAATCAGAAACTCTCCCGTCGTAATAACAATCCGGAAGATTGCTGCCAGCATCAAAACAGCAATTGGGATTCCTGTTAACGGATGGACACTGATATCCTGCAGCCTTTCCAAAAATGTATGATGCCTGTGTTCCAAGCTTTGAACCATCATTGTTATCTCACCGATTTTTTCCCATCGGTTCTCATACTTATGTTCGGGAACAGCTTGCTTCGGATAATGCAGAATGTTTTGTATCAGTTTGTCCACCCCGGCCCCGGTCAAGCCTGTAGTCGTAACCACCGGAACACAAAGTATTTGTGAAAGCTTATCCGCATCAATGGAAATTCCCTTATGAAGGGTATCGTCCCACATATTTAAAACAACAATCACAGGCTTTCCAAGTTCCAGCAGCTGAAGTGTCAGATTTAAATTCCTTTCAAGGTTTGTGGCGTCAACCACATTGACGTACATATCTCCTTCAGGCAGCATCCGGCACGCCACCTGTTCAGCTTCGCATTCAGGATCCAGCCTGTATGTACCGGGAACATCAACAACCTCAATCTTTTCAATGTTCTTAACACTACAGCCTTCACATCCTCCGGTATCACAGGCGGAACATGCGGAATTCCTTTTCATAACCGTTAATGTTCCTGACGCATAGGTTACAGTAGTACCGGGATAGTTTGATGTTCTGACATTAACCCCCGTTATCTGCGTAAAAACAGCACTTTTCCCCACGTTTGGATTTCCAATCAGCAATACTTTCATATATTCCTCCAAAACTTACTTCAGGAATGATCAAATAATAAATTCACATTTTTTAAGCGGTTATTTTGACAATTATTTTCCGGGCCAGTTCCGAACCGATTGCAATCTGTGTTGATCCTACCTCAACAATAACAGGCCCTCCGGCCATAACAGCACTCTTTTTAACAATGGAGGAACCCTCGCGCAAACCCATGGACTCCAACTTCCCCTGAGCTCCTCTTCCGCCGCAAATCATAATTATAGTTGCTTTTTCTCCGATTCTCATATCCCGTAATGTCATTCTTTCATGCCCCCCCGATATGATCTTTGTTGTTTTCATTGAAACATGTATTCAGTTTATCATTATTGATAATGATTGTCAAAATCTATTTTATGTTTTCTATATCGTTCTGTTTACTTTGATTTTGTATTATTTATGTGTATAATAGGATCAATGCGGATTCGCTGTAACGTTACAAAAATTTGTATTGAAAGGGATATTTGAAACATTAATACCGGGACATAGTCATGAAACATCTTTTTATTGTAAATCCCGTTGCCGGGAAAGGACATACGCTTAAGATTATTCCACAAGTGAAGTCCCTTATGGAAAAGCATGGGCTTTTGTATCAGATTGAAACAACCAAAGCACCGGATCATGCCGGCGTTATTGCAAGAGAGTACATACAAAAAAACAAGGATATACGGATATACGCAGTAGGCGGTGATGGTACCCTGAATGAAGTAATACAGGGTATGGTCGGATCGGACTCATGTCTTGGCGCGCTTCCAACAGGAACCGGAAACGATTTTATAAAAACCTTCTGTCCGATAACGGACCCTGTAAAGCTTTTGCCATTTCTCATACACGCCAGTCCCGTTCCGGTTGACGTATGCAAACTGAATGACCGTTATTTTCTTAATATTGCCTCAGCCGGTTTTGATGCTGATGTGGTTGCCAGTACGCAACATCTTAAACATCTGCCTTTTATGAAAGGAAAACTTGCTTACATTGGAGGTATACTGTTGTCCCTGATTAACCTGAAAACCATCAGGGCAACCTTCTGTCTTGATGATGAGATAATAGAAATGCCAAGCCTTCTGTTAAGCGCTTTCGCAAACGGCAGGTATTATGGCGGGGGAATGATTCCGGCTCCGGATGCAAAACCCGATGACGGGTATCTGGATATATGCATAATAGAAGGAATGACAAGGCTGGGTATTCTGCGATTTTTCCCGCGTTTTATAAAAGGAATCCACACACAGATGCGGGAGGTAACACTGAAACGCTGCCGTGTTTTAAGGATGACAAGCCCCGACCCTGTGCATGTCAATGCGGACGGAGAATTGTTCCGGCTCAAGGATATCCGGATTGAGTTAATACATCATGGCATTAAATTTTTAAAGCCGGTTTAAATCTATCGTGTTGTGTTAATTAAATGTGTATAAACGGCGTGTGGTTCGGGATTTAATTAATCTATAACGCGGTCTTGTCCAGAATTTTTTCAACCAGTTGTTTAACACATTCCTCTAGTGGGCAAGATACGGTATCCAGTGTTAAATCAGGGTTTTCCGGCACTTCAAAAGGTGCCGTAACCCCGGTAAAATCCCTGATCTCCCCACTTAGGGCTTTTTGGTAAAGACCTTTAGGATCTCTATTAGCGCAGGCTGCAACATCCGCTTTTACGAATACTTCAATAAATACGTCGCCTGCTTTTTCCCGTGCCAAACGCCTCATGGAATCCATCGGTGAGATAAAACACGCGAGTACTATTATACCCGCATCCCTGAATAGTCCGCAAACCTCTGCGATTCGGCGTATATTCTCAAAACGATCCTCTTCCGAAAAACCAAGATCCTCATTCAATCCAAACCGTATATTGTCTCCATCCAACCTGTAAACAGCTTTGCCCAGGGAATTTAGAACTTTTTCGGTTTCCACGGCAATTGTGGACTTCCCTGATGCGGAAAGCCCTGTAAGCCATACGACAAGACCCTTCTGTTTCAATGTCTTACATCTGTCCCTGTATGTGACTTTACCGCAATGAAAGGTGATGTTTTCACTTTTCATCCTGAAAATCCTCCGTCTCTTCCTGTAATATGATCCCAATGCATTTTGCGGTACTGTATCGGAGTACACCCCTTTAAATCGCGAAAAACCCTGTTGAATGTGGGAATGCTATTGAAACCGCAATTGAAAGCTATCTCCGATATACTATCTTCATTAAGAATCAACATATCCTCTGCGTGCTTAATGCGGACTTTATTCAGATACAAGCGGTAGGTAATTCCCATGGCCTGGTTAAAAATCCTGGATATATAATGTTCACTGAACCCTGCTGCCTCTGCAACCGATTTCAACGTAATCTGCTCCATATAGTTTTCCTTAATATATTCCACAACATGCCCTATCTTATATAATAAATCCTTTTTTGCGTTTCCCTTAAGCTGCTCATAAGCATTCGTATTTTGAATAATGATTGCCACAAGATCATAAATTCTCGCAAGAAAAACCAACCTGGAACCATGTTTTATATCCGCAGCTTCTGCAAGAATAGCCTTAATATGCTCAATAATCCGGGAATGAAGCTCTTTATTGGAACTTTTTTTTATTAAAACAGATTTGGACAGAAGGGCATATTCATCTCTCCAAAGGTTATTCCTGTCCAAATCCACCAGATCAAAGAGTATGAACACACGTTCACCACCTTCGGAAAGCGGATAACTATGGACATCCCCTCCTGCGATAAAAACCAAATCCCCTTCTTTTACCGAGTATTGGTTATTGTTTATTATAATATCGGAATCCGCCTTTGCGGCATAAACAACCTCAATAGCCTTATGCCAGTGCGCCGGATATTTAAAGCTGTTTCTTCTGTTGTATTCAACTCTTACAGGAAAGGATCCGGGAAACAAATCCTTTTCCACAAGATTCTTAATATACATATTAAAATTCCCCTCTTCATACTATATTAAAACAAAGAGGGGAATAAGTCATCATTTTTCTTTTTTCAAGCCACTCTGAAGGTACAGTATACATGGCGGGTGGTTCGGATCCTTTATTCTACTTTAAGGACGGCCTGCAAAGGTGGTTTACCTGTGAGCTTTATGCTTCTGGCATCCGGCTGGGAGCCTCCGATAAAAACAATAAAGTCTCCGGGTTCAATAACATATTCCCCTTCGTTGTTCACCATTGCAAGCTGATCCGGAGTAATCTCAAAGGAAACCTCAACACATTCACCGGGAGTAAGATTTACCCTGCTCATACCGGATAATTTCCAGCGGGGTACATCGCAGCTTGCTTCCAAATCACTTATATACAACTGAGCAATCTCCTCCCCGTATACATTTCCCGTATTAATAATTTTAACTTCAACGGTCATACCTTCACCTTTTGCGATTATTGAACGGGATAGCTTAAGAGCTTTGTATTCAAACTGTGTATAGCTTAGCCCAAAGCCAAAAGGATACAATGCTTCATTTGTCATGTACCGGTATGTACGATTCTTCATGGAATAATCCTTAAAGTCAGGCAATTCTTCCGTTGTCCGGTAAAATGTCACAGGAAGCTTTCCGGATGGATTTGTTTCTCCAAACAGGATGGAAGCAACTGCTCTTCCTCCCTGTGAACCCGGATACCAGGCATTTAAAATAGCAGGAAATTTCTCAGCGGCCCAATTGACCGACAGGGCACTTCCGGTTAATAAAACCAGTATAACCGGCTTCCCTGTGGCATATACCGCTTCCATAAGCTCCTGCTGAAGACCGGGAAGTTCCAGCGAAGTCTTGTCCCCTGATCCAAACGCATTACTTTCGTCCATTTCTTCCCCTTCAACGGTTGAATCCAGACCAAGACAAAGCAAAACAATATCAGCCCTTTCCGCGCAGCTTACAGCCTCTTTAATTCCGTCACCATGTTCTCCAAGATTTTGATTTCTATCTTTATATAAGTGGCATCCCTTCGCATAGAAGATCCTTGTATCTTTCCCAACCGCTTCACGGACACCTTCCAATACTGTTACATATGCCGATGCCGTTCCTTCATAATTGCCAACCAGCGCATTCCGGCTGTCGGCATTCGGACCTATGATCGCAATTGATTTCATTCTGTTCCTGTCAAGAGGCAGAATGCCTTCATTTTTCAGAAGAACCATTGACTTTTTTGCCGTTTCCAGGGCAAGCTCATTATGTTCCGCACAATCGATCACCTCATAGGGAATTGACGTATAAGGCACCATTTCCTCCGGTTCAAACATTCCAAGCCTCATTCTGGTAATCATTAGCCGGGTAACGGACCGGTTGATTTCCTCTTCGGTAATTAATCCCTCCTGATGGGCAATCAACAAATTTCCATACAAGTTGCCGCAGTTCAGGTCGCAGCCGTTTCGTACCGCAAGGGAAACGGACTCAGGCGCCGTTTTTGTTACCTGATGATGCAGATGGAAGTCTGAAACCGCCCCGCAATCGGATACAACGTGTCCGTTAAAGCCCCATTCCCCTCTCAGAATATCAACTAGAAGGGTTTTACTTCCACAGCAGGGCTCTCCGTTCGTTCTGTTATATGCACCCATCACGGATTCCACTTTAGCTTCCTGTACCAATGCCTTAAACGCAGGCAAATAAGTCTCAGCCATATCCTTTTTTGTAGCTGCGGCGTCAAAGTGGTGACGATCGGCTTCAGGTCCGCTGTGTACCGCGAAATGTTTCGCGCAGGCCGCAACTTTCAGATACCTCGGATGATTGCCCTGCAAACCTTTTACAAAAGCAACGCCCAGCCTGCCGGTCAGATAAGGATCCTCTCCGTACGTTTCATGACCACGCCCCCATCTTGGGTCTCTGAATATATTCACGTTTGGCGACCAGAAAGTAAGCCCCTTGTAAATTCCCCTATCGTTTTTTCTCGCATACTCGTGGTGCTTCGCTCTGCCTTCGGTGGAAATTACATCAGCCACCTGATATATAAGGCTTTCATCGAAGGTTGCCGCCATTCCGACAGTCTGCGGGAACATTGTTGCCGTCCCAGCCCGTGCGACTCCGTGAAGGGCCTCGTTCCACCAGTTATAGGCAGGTATTTCAAGCCGTTCAATTTCCGGTGAAGCGTGGAGCATTTGAGATACTTTTTCTTCCAGCGTCATTTTTGATACCACATCCTTTACCCTTTCTTCATAAGAATATGACGGTTCAAAATATATTGCTTTTTCTGACATATTAACCCCCCTATTGATTTACTTATTATCAGTATTGTTCGGAAGCACTCCTGTATAGCTGTTAAAACACAATATCCTGCGATTTATATCCTATATGATACTGTTTTTTAATGCAAATCAGTATTTGTCTGAAACTTATCATATTTTGTCTTTCCTGCCCATGACTTTGTTTATTCTGACGTACCGGTTGAATATTGAAGGCAAAGACTTGCTTATCCTCGCTCGGATTTACAGGCTCCATGCTTCACTCCGCAGGGCTGCCTTCAAGAAACTAATCGTTATATGTAAAAGAGCTGTCGCAAACCATGCGACAGCTCTTTCGCGGGCACTGCCGCAATGAGGGCAGCACACATGTCCGGACGAATGTCCGGAACATCAATGAATCAGCACCATTACTACTTTTCCGCCATAAGCAGGAGCTTTATCCAGGTACAGGGTAACAATACCCTCGCTTTCTCCTTTTGATAATTGTGAGATGCCAACCCTTTCCCACTTGTTTCCGGTGTTCAATTTATACACCGCAAGATCCCTGTGAAAACCGTAGGTGGTGTTATTGACCCGGATTCTGGAGGTGTCTGCGGCCTGAATATTGGAGGTTGTCGTATAAGGATTCATGATACGCTCTATTGACAGGATACCGCCGCCGCTCATCCTCAGCCTGAGCACACCTCCGGCAGAGGCTCCGATAACCGGTGTGGTTACATAGGTGTATTGAGTTCCGCCTATGAGCATGGTAATGTTCTGCTGAATATCATTTCCCATATAGCTTAGTTTGATATCCGTTATTAATCCGTATTGAATGCCCTCATCCAGTACATTATCCAAAAAAAGCACATCAATATCCTGAAAATCCCCTGTTTTGTGAATATACCTTACTTTTGAGGCCTCCAGCTTTCCGGAAGGCAGATCCGACCATTTAAGGATCGAAGCGTCGCTGTTACGTCCGTATACATTATGAATCATATTAAATATAATGACATTGTCCGACACATAGGACTCGTCAAGCTTCCGCTCATCTTTTAGCACCTCGCGCACCTTTTGTTCAATAGTGTTTACCTCAACAAGACTTACGGTATCAAATTCCTCCCCGGCCTCCGCAATTGTAAACGTCACCAGATCACCCTGTAATGCTCCGGAATCATATTTTGTAAAATAAGTTTTTATACTGCCGTCGGTGTGGAGAAGGTTTACAAAATACATTGTTTTTCCGTAGTCTTCGCTCTTTCTTGAAACCTCGCTATAGCTGTGCAGGACAATAGCATAATGGTCATTTGCGCCTGTTCCGCTTAAAATAATGTCCACGGCCTTTCCGTTTTCTCCAAGAAGAAGTGTTACTGTCTGGCCGGCTTCAATAGTTCCCGTGCCGTCAATCTTCCTTATGGGAAACGACCCATCCAGTTCATATAAGCTGCCCTCAATCCGAACAGAAGCGGGGGCAATTTTATTCGGTAAAATCGCCGTAATATCACCCACTACCTGATCGGCAATCACCTTTACGTAACCGAACCGTTTCCATATATCGCTTATTTCATAAACCACATCGTTTACTTCAAGCTGGGAGGGACGGATACTTCTCCCTTCCCTGTCCAGTAACTTGTTCGCATACAACCTTTCCAGCATATCGCCGGTCATTTCCTGGGTGATAATCTTCGGTTGTGAATAAACCGGATCATAAATGATTCCGTATAGGTTTTCTTCATTATTTGATGCGATTATAATCGATGAATATGCGTTCAGCAGGGCTGTTACGGACCCAACCTCAACTTCCTGTCCGTTGTAATAATAGGGAATGCCCTTTGGAAGCTGCAGGCTTCCTTTGTCATTCAAAAGGATGAAGCCCTGCGATATACCCTTGACAGAGTACTGATTATACGTAATATCCCGGCCGGACACGGCCTGAATGATTCCCTTGTCCGACCTGATGATGAAACTTGAACCTAAATCCGGTATATTAATTCCTTCTTTCAGATAAAAAACACCTTTATCCGTTAAGATTCTGCGCCTGTCCAAATCAGTCCGGAAGTTTCCGTTTTCAAGAACGATTATATCCTGGAATAATCCCGTTCCTTCAAGGAAGCAACCCGATTCATTTCGCATTTCGGTGTCCAGAAGGCGTTCCAGAATAACGGCCATTTCCTTTCGGGTGATATAGTCTTCAGGTTTATACAAAATACCTTTCAATATTTCCAGATTCTCAAGAAGATCCAAATAATTGTATGGCCAGCTTCCCTTCAAATCACTGTCACCGTATCCTAAAAGCCCGCCTATGGTTACAGCAGCCCGTGAAAAGGTCACAGGTTCCGCTGGATGAAACAATCCGTCGGGCATACCTGAAAGATATCCCAAAGCCACCGCCGCACCGATATACCCGTTTGACCAGCGGTGGATTGATACATCCGGAAAAAGGCTGCCTGTTTGATATAGGGAGGCTTTGTTTTCCTGCCCGGAAACAGTTAGGATCACCTTTGCGAATTCTTCACGTGTCATGAGTCTGTCCGGTTCCATATCTCCGCTTTCATTACCGGACATAATTCCGAGAGAATTCACCACATTCAGGCTTTTGATGTACACCGAAACAGCAGGATCATCCAATCCTGAGGCTGCAATTGGGCTGAAAACTGAAATAAACATTACGATAGTCAAAATAAATAAACTTAAACGCTTCACTTTAAAACCTCCTTGTATGCTATTCATGTCTAAGCGCGGCAATGGGATTAAGCCCGGATGCTTTGCTGGCCGGAAATATCCCAAAGGTTACCCCGACCAATAAGGATATGCCAAAGGACACCAGCATCCAGACGGGGGAATAGACTGCCGCAACAAGCCCTGTTTTTCCTATTATCCAGATGGCGCCCACACCTAACAACAGCCCCGCAACGCCTCCCATACCCGTAACAATCAAAGCCTCTATCAAAAACTGTGTCATTATATTTCTTCGTTTTGCGCCAATGGCTTTTCGAATACCGATTTCCCTTGTCCTCTCTGTAACTGAAACCAGCATTATATTCATTATGCCAATTCCGCCAACCAATAGTGATATGGCGGCAATTCCGCCCAGAACCGTCATCATGATTCCTGTAATAGAATCAAGTGTGTCCAGCATTTGAGCGGAATTTCTTATACGGAACATGTTTTCGCTTCCATATATCCCGACCAGATACTCTGATATCTTTTCCATTGCCAATGCAACCTGATCTGCGGAAGACGCTAAAAAAGTGTAATTTCCGATGACAGCGTTTCTCATTAATCTCTGGGCTGTTACAACGGGAATAATGATCTGATCGTCCTTTGAACCTTCCGCTCCATCCTCAAGTTCCTCCAGAACCCCAACAATGGTAAATATCTGATTATTCATTTTTATTGTTTTTCCGAGCGGGTCATCGTCTTTAAAAAGGGTATCCTGAATTCTGGAACCTATGACCGCAACCTTTTGCCTCAAATCACTGTCAATATCAAGAATATACCGTCCATAGGCAACATCCTGACTATTAATGACAGAGTAGTCATATGTTGTTCCCCTGATGGTTGTACTTAAACTTTCGCGGCCCGCCCTTACCGTCAGACTGCCTGTAACCTGCGGAGCCATAGCTGCGATTATCGAACTGTTTTCAATCGAAAATTTGTTTAAATCCTCCCATGTGACATCTCTGTTCGTATTCCTGCTGTATATGTTCAGGGTAATCAGTTCGGTACCCAGAGCGGATATACTATCCGTAATCTGCTTTGTACTGCCCTGGGCAAATGCAACCGCAGTGATAACGGCGGCCACGCCGATAATGACCCCAAGCATGGTTAAAAAAGACCTCACTTTGTTTGCCATAATGCTTTTAACCGCCATACGGTAGGCCTGCCATATTCCCATACTACACCACCTCCCTGTCTTCCATGATACCGCCGTCCAGAATCCGGACAATCCGTTTTGCCTGAAAGGCAATACGGTCATCATGGGTAATCAGTACAATGGTATTGCCCTGATGGTGGAGTTCCTTAAATATATCCATTATCTCATGCCCTGAATGGGAATCCAGGTTCCCTGTAGGCTCATCGGCCATGATAATAGGCGGCCTTGTTACGAGTGCCCGGGCAATGGCCACGCGCTGCTGCTGTCCTCCGGACAACTCCGAAGGGATGTGACCGGCCCTGTCTCCAAGCCCGACACTCTCCAGAGCCTGCCGTGCCCTGTTGCGCCTTTCCCTGGAAGAAACTCCGGAATAGATCATCGGAAGTTCCACATTCTCAAGTGCGGTTAATTTCGTAACAAGATTAAACCCTTGAAAAATAAAGCCAATCTTTTTATTACGGATTTCGGCCAGCCGGTTATCGTTTAATGTGCTGACCTCAATACCATCCAGCTTATATGTTCCTATTGTAGGGGTATCCAGGCAGCCCAGCAGATTCATCAGGGTTGACTTTCCTGAACCTGACGGCCCGACAATGGCAACAAAAGAATGAGGGGGAATATGTAATGTTACATTTTCAAGTGCCTTTACAGTGATATCACCCATAAAATAGTGTTTTGTCAGTAGTTCGGTTCGTATCATCTCATTCTGACCCCCTGGGCAGGATTGTTACTGACTCCGCCAAAACCGCCTATCGGCAGATCCATCCCAAAAGGCATATTACCCTGTGATGTTCCTGTTGCGGTATTCGAAACCTGCTGCGGCAGTACAACCGTTTCCCCTTCATTTAGTCCGCCTGTAATCTCCATATAGGATTCATTGTATATACCGGTTTCTACCGGAACCAATACGGCTCCTTCATAATAATTGCCGGAAGATACTACCGATTGGATTCCGCTTGTTTCTTCCCGTATATCTGATGCCGCACGCCCTGTGTATGTTGAAGCATCCCCTGTCCGCCCTTGAATGGCTTCTCCTTCATCTCCCATTTGTTCCTGCATTCTCTGACGGAGTTCGGACCGCTGTTCATCGGTCATATTTCCAAATCCCTGACTGTTCCGGTCTCCGGAGGTTTGTCCGGCTCTGTTTTCATCACCCGGCTGCTCCGCCGCGTCGGTGTTCCCACCGTCATTATTCCCTCTTGGTTCTCCTATGGCTCCTTGCGCCGCTCCTTCTCTCTTAACCCAAACCATATATGTATCTCCGCGTTTCTGTAAAGCCTCCAAAGGAACCATCAGGGTATTTTCCTGCTTTGCAACCTCTATTTTGGCGTCTACATTCATACCCACTCTTAATCCTTCTCTGCCGGGAACAACAATGGTAACAGGATAGCTTGTCACACCGTTTTGCGTATTCCCCTCCAGCGCAACTGTTTTCACTTCACCGATAATAGGGTTTTGAATTGAATCTTCAATGGCGTCCGCCGTAACAATAACCCGCTGCCCCGGTTCTACCTTGTTTACATCAAGTTCATCAATACTGATTGTAAATTCCATTTCATCCATATTGAGAAGCACCGCTACGGCAGCGCCTTCTTTAACCGACTCACCTTCCAGGAGCTCGGAAACCGAAATGATATATCCGTCCATTGGCGCCGTAACCATATATTTATTCGTGTCAATCATGGATTGCTCAATATTGTATTTGGCTTCCTCGACCTGCAGTCTCACGTTTTCGAGGTTTACCTCCGAATCCTGGTTATACAGGGTTATAATAGACATTCCTTCTTCAATGCCTTGACCCTCTGCCACATTTAATGTCTCAACAATACCGGCTGTTTTTGCCTTTACTGTCTCCTGACTGTACCATTCAAGAGAACCTGTTGTGCTTTTCAGGCTGCCTTCGCTTTCCTGAGCTTCAGACCATACTTCTATTCCCGGCTTCAGAACTCCCGGATTCTCCACAAGTACAGTTGCGTCCGTATAACCGGCATTTTGCCGGACATCGATGATTTGAGCGGGAAGAGTTGTCATATACTCGGGAATATGCATTAAAACCCGGCTGTTTTGAAGTTCTTCGGCCAAAGCGTTTTCAAACCTTACTTTTGCATATAGGGTAGTCTTATCGGTTATGGTTAAGAGGACGGTACCATTGTTCACTTGATCCCCGGTTTTTATCGAAAGGTTTTCGATTTCTCCGCTGATTGGCGCTTCTATAGTCATTTCCTGTATTTTTTCCAGCTCCGTCTGATAGGCCAATTCCTTTTGTCTTAATGTGTTGTCGAGCTTCCTGGCGGAAATGTCGGTATCATACTTATTCAGCGTCAGAAGAACATCCCCCGCCTGGACAGCCTGCCCTTCTTCCATAAAGATTTCATTTACGGTTCCGTCTACCTCAACCTTCAGATTTTTCCGTATGACAGGATAAACCGATCCTGATCCGGATAATGATATCTCCAGCGTTCCCCGCTGAACGGTGGCGGTACGTTGCTGCAATAACCCCGCGGATGCCTGTACTGTACGCCCCCTTAATATCCTCCAGCCGAAAAAAACCGCAATCAGGATAACAGGAATTAAAACCGGTATCAACCACCATCTTTTTTTCCGTTTCATGTCTGCTTCCTCCATTAATCACTATGTTACTCATATGCAGTACATTATTTCTGATATTCATTATAACTGAGGGGATTTTTTTATTCTCCGATAAACTGCGGCAAAATTGCGGCAAAAATGAAGCAAACTGAAAGAGAATAATGAATCGTTTTATGAATATGTTACAATGAGTATAGCTATGATATTATGTGGAAGGATAATGCCCGGTTCATGAGTAAAAAGTTGATTTATATTGCCGATGACGAGGTAAATATATGTAATATTATAAAGTCTTTTTTGGTAAAAGAAGGCTTTCTCGCGGAAACCTTTCACGATGGGCAATCCCTTTTGGAGGCTTTCCGTGAACGGCCTGCCGATCTTCTGATCCTGGACATCATGATGCCTGAAACAGACGGTTATTCTCTTTGCGCCGCAATCAGGAACATCAGCCATGTTCCTATAATCATTGTGTCCGCCAAGGACAGCGAAACAGACAGAATTACCGGGCTGACTTTAGGAAGCGACGACTACCTTACCAAGCCATTCGGCCCATTGGAACTCGTAGCCCGTGTAAATAGTCTTTTCAGAAGGATTGAACTGGATTCCCTGGGAAAAGTTGAAGCAAAAATATTGCAAATTGAAGACGTAACTCTGGACAGCGGAACAAAAAGCGCAGTGTTCCAGGGTAAAAGCCTGAACTTAACCGTTATGGAATTCAACCTTTTTCTGTATCTCGTAAAAAATGTTAATCACGCGGTGAGCCGCGAAGAACTTTTAAACAAGGTATGGGGGTTTGAAATTAAGACCGAAACCCGGGCAACGGATGATACTGTAAAGCGTTTAAGAAAAAAACTTGATGATTCCGGTTCATCTGTTAAAATTGAAACAGTCTGGGGGTTTGGTTTTAAAATTGAAACCAGGGGGACCATAAAACCTGATGGAAAGAAAATTTATGTTCCGGAAAACTCTTAAGCAGAAAATATTCGCCTTTAACGTATTTACCGTTCTGCTTCTTTTGCTGATAACAGCCGTAGCTTTTAATATTTTCGCGCGACTGTATATGGAACGTGAAACCCTTAACCAGCTGCGGAACATTGCCTTTCGTGTGAAGGAAGAAACCCGGCGCGGATTTCATGTTCCCAGAAACGAAGAATCTATTTTTCTTATCGGTCAATACATTGCTTTAACCCGTGCCATAAGGCAGCCAAAATCCATATTCAATGCCGAAGTGGCCCTTGTGGACAGGGATATGAACCTGTTAACTCCGTATAAGGAATTTACCGATGAATCCACAGCTTTTGAACATGGTATTGTATCCTTCATTCTGGACGATTCTGAAAAAAAGGGCTGTGATGAAATAACATTCACCTATGCCGGTGATGAATATGCCGCTATCCTGGTTTCTATTGAACCTGAATTCCCTGTGAATATCAGTATGATTATATTTTACACAAGCCTTGAAAAAGTCGCTGAACTGCAGAAAACAATCAATATCATCCTTCTTGCCATCCTGCTTTTCGCGGCTGTCATTGCAACTATTGTCTCATCATATCTTTCAAAAAAGATATTCACCCCATTGTCAAAGCTGTGCAGCCATATACGAAACCTGTCGGAGCGGCAGTTCAGTAACCGTATACAAATTCCCGCCGACAGTGAAATTCAGGAATTGGTAAATCATATTAACGTAATGGCCGAAAAGCTGGAGATTTATGATTCGGCTCAGAAGACATTTCTGCAGAATGCCTCCCATGAGCTTCGCACACCAATTATGTCTATCAGAAGCTATGCGGAAGGTATTCAATACGGGGTTGTTGAAAATGAAGAAGCTGTCCGGGTAATCTTGTCAGAAACAACCCGGCTGACCCAATTGGTTGAAAACCTCCTGTACCTTACACGACTGGATGCCCTGGAGGAAACCTACCAGATGGAGTATCTTGACTTCCAGGAACTACTGCATTTCTGTACGATACGAATGAAAGCCCTTGCTAAAAAACAGGGAAAAGAGATTTTTGTTCATCTTGAACCTGAATCAGTTAAACTTTTTGGTGATGAAGAAAAACTTACAAGGGCAATTACAAACCTTTTGGATAACAGTATCCGCTATGCGGAAAGCCATGTGGTTTTATCCTCATGCATTCCGGACCCGCATTACATGGAGTTTTCAATAGTCGACGACGGACCGGGGTTCTCGGAAAAGGACCTTAAGCATCTTTTCACAAGATTCTATAAGGGAAAACATGGACATTTCGGTCTTGGGCTTGCCATTACAAAAAGCATTATAGAGAAACATAATGGAACCATTACGGCTTTGAATACCCCGGAAGGCGCTATGATAAAGGTTAAACTTCCTATGCGGCAGACTTGCGCATCCAATTAATAATATATAAAATAAAAAAAGTAATTGGGATGAATTGATACTGAAGAAGTTATCTCTTTTTTCATTCACTTGTGCTATATAATTCCTCTAAAAAAGTTTGTTTTTTTTGCAAACTTTTTCGCTCTAAGCA
>CAZSVI010000080.1:0-17224 GCA_964610205.1 uncultured Oscillospiraceae bacterium | reverse complement strand
AAGGGGTCATGGTCGGTTCTGTAAAAGGTTAATTTTAAAACTTATTTGTGAGGTGTTTTGCTATGTCTATGTTGAAAAATGGGAAAGTAAGTTTTGGTGTAATAGGATGCAGGCTTGGAAGGGATCACATTCAAAGCGCCTTATTAAATCCTGCTATGGAGCTTAAGGCCATATGTGATGTTGATACTGAGAGATTGGGAAATCTGGCAAAAGCTTATAGCATTGAACCCCAAAACTGCTTTACCGATTATAAAAAACTAATTGAAAGAGACGATATTGATGCTGTTGTTGTTGCAACACCCGATACACTTCATGAAGAACAAGCCGTTGCAGCAATGAAAGAAGGAAAGCATGTATTATGTGAAAAGCCCATGGCGCTTTCTCTGGATGAATGCAAAAGAATGATTCAAGCTTCAAAAGATACCGGAAATAAGCTTATGATCGGCCAGGTCGTCAGATATAATCCAGGAGCTGTACTTGTCAAAAAGCTTATTGAGAATGGAGAAATTGGTGAGTTGTTTTATGTTGAATCCGAATATGCCCATGATTATGTAAAAGCAAGAGGAGCAGGAGACTGGAGAGTAGACCCAAGACGCCATCCTTTTATTGGCGGCGGATGCCATGCGGTAGACCTGCTGAGATGGATTGCCGGCAATCCATCTGAAGTATTTGCCTACAGCAATCATAAAGTTCTAAAACCATGGCCGGTAGATGACTGTATAGTATCCATCATGAAATTTCCAAATGATGTAATTGGAAAAGTATTTGTTTCCATTGGGTGTAAAAGGAGATATACAATGAGGTCAGTTTTCTATGGAGATAAGGGTACTATTATACTGGATACTCTGCTGCCTTACATATCAATATTCAGAGACTCCATACCCGATCCGATATACACAAACGTTTCACAGGCTGCACAGACCATAGAAGTCCGTCTGGATGTACCTGTAAATTCACATAATATACAAGCTGAGATGGAAGAGTTTACCGATATTCTTCTTAATGATACGGAAGTGCTTACTGACGGAATACAGGGAGCTTCAACAGTATCCGCATGTATTGCCGCCGTTCAATCGGCGCATACCGGAGAGAAGGCATTTCCAGTGTATGATTTCAGTAAATAATGTATGAGTTGTTAATATATGCAAACATCAGATATGGAATAAACGGTTATAAAATATAATTATAAGGGAGAGAATTATTATGGGAAAAAAACTATCGGATTTTAGATATAATACCGGAGCAACTCGTGTACCCTGGGCAGCAGTAGGAGAGAATTACAATGCTTCAGATATTATGACAGTCCTCCGATTTCTTATGCAGGGTGAAGGTTTTGAGTATGAAGAAACATTAAATACTATCAAGGAGCAGGTCGATAAGCTCTCCTCCATTTCCACGCCTCCTGGTAAACTTTCTCTTGGTTCCAGGGTGGAGGAAGCAGAAGAGGCAGTAAACAAGTATCTTGGCATACCTAGCAGCCTCTTTGTCACCAACGCAACCGCTGCTATAGAGATTGCCTATAAATATGCTAATATTCAGGCTGGAGATGAAGTTATAGTGCCTGCAATAACTTTTGCTGCGACCATGGCATATCCTTTGTCTGTCAGCGCTAAGGTGGTATTTGCCGATATTGACCCCAGAACACTTAATATGGATCCTGCAGATGTAGCCAGAAAAATCACTCCAAGAACAAAGATGATCGTTCCTGTGCATATTGGCGGCTATCCTGTGGACATGGATCCTATTATGGATCTGGCAAAAAAGCATGATATCCTGGTTCTGGAAGATGCAGCTCATGCCTTTGGCGCCAGGTACAAGGGAAGAATGATTGGGACTATCGGTGACTTCACAGCCTTCAGCTTTCATGAAGTTAAAAACATCACCTCCTTTGGCGAAGGTGGTATTCTGACCACTAATATTGAAACCTTCAGAGCCGAGATGAAGCGTTCCAGATTTCTTGGTTTGAACTTTACCCAAAAAATTGAGAACTGGCTGTATGATGTTACTGCTATTCCTGGCAAATATGGTTCTTTTGTGGCCGGGAACAGCTCAACTACCGAAATTCAGGGATTAGGGCTTAAACTGCAGGTTGATCGCAATGATGAAATTATAGCCAGGCGTCGGGAAGCAGCAACCTATATGACTGAATGTTTATCGAAAAACCCTGCAATTATTCCACAGAATTTGGGCAGCGAGGACATTACACCGACTTTTCATCTATATCTGCTTCAGATTGATCCTGTCAAAGCCGGAGGAGATATTCAAATTCTCAAGAAGAAGCTTGATGAAAAGGGAATAACCAACATTCCGCACTTTGGGCCTCTGTATCGCTTTGATATACTCCGTTCTTTCGGTTATGACCGGGATGCGATTGCAGCAACCTGTCCTGCATGTGAGGAGGTATTTTATAGAAGATTTACCCACCTTCCCATTTATGGGCTTTCAAATGAACAACTGAAATATATGGCCGATACATTGCTGGAATCTGTAGCAGAAATGCAACAAGGCAAGTGATTATAACCCTAACATCAGTCGGAGGTTTTCCTTTACTGCAGAAAGTTCAAATAACCTGTACGTTTCAACGAAAGACAGTGATACTATATATGTTGTACTAAATTTTTAGTACAACATATATAGCACAAATGAAATGAGCGCGTGCCGACAAAACTGTTTACTCCAGGGGATTATCAATTGAGAGTTGATCTCGGTGATACAACAAACACAGTAATCATCAATATTAGATGATCGGATGAAATAAAACCTGGCAGCCGTAAAGGGCTGATTTAGCAGGATGTATGGTCAAGGGATCATCCCCTTGTTCATACTCTTTGCAATTCTAACAAAATAAGGAGAGAACACTAATGACTGAAAAAAACAGTATAATCAACTGCGCAAACAAGAATGGAGGCATGACATCCCGGGAAAGAGTGTTAGCGGCATTTCAAAGAAAATCTGTAGATTATGTTCCGTGCTGTCTGTCTTTTAACAGCTTAATGCCTGAACAGCGTATGGGTTACAAATATCAGTTTCCTTTCATAGATTCCATGCCGGAGCGTTTGGAATACTGCTGTAATAATCTTGGCACCGATCAAATGGTAAACGCAATTATTGAAAGATTTTATCCGGACAAGGGCGTATACGCCAGCAAATGGTTCCGGAATAATGAAATTCACAAAAAATGGATAACGCCATCCGGGGAATTATATGCAGTTGCAAAGTATGATGAAAAATGGCCGTTTGGTCTGGATATCCCGTTTTATCATGACTTTACCGGTCATTACATTAAACCGTGGCTGAGCACATCTTCTGATCTTGAATGCCTGAGGCATATTCTGCGTCCTCTGGCCACAAAAGAACAGCTGGAAGAAGTCAGGTTTAATTTTATGCAAAAAAAACATCTGGCAGACCAATACCAGCTTGCAATCATATCACAAGTCGGATCCGGTTTGACCGGAGCACTTCAGATGTTTACAGCAACAGAGCTTTGCTACAGGATAATGGATGAACCTGAACTGATTGATGGCTATCTGGAGCTTGAGCATACTGTAAACATGAAGCACATGGAGATAATGCTGGAACTGGGTGCTGACATAATCGGAAGAAATGGGTTTTATGAAACTGCGGATTTCTACAGCCCGGAAATGCTTAAACAATTTGTGGAGAAAAGGCTGCAGGAAGAAATAAGAATAGTGCATGAGGCGGACAGACTTATCGGATATACCGCACATACGGGGATTACCCCGCTGATTCAATACTTAAGCAAACTGGATTTTGATTGTATCATGCATATCGATATCGCACACAGCAGCAATGATATTCAAAAAATACATAAAGAATTATGCGACCGTAAGAGTATAATAGCGGGTCCGAGTAATACATACCACATGTGGAGTAATGATACGAATATTGTCAGAAAAGCTGTTGATGACGTTTTTGAAATCTTCGGGAAGGATGGATTGCTGATAAGCCCATGCCCATCTGCCCACAGCATTATGCCTTGGGAAAACACCCTTGCCATAGTAGATGAATGGAAAAAACTCAGATAAAAATATATATTTAGAATGGCTCAATAAAGGAAGTAGAATACAGTATCTGGGTGGTGTCGGATATAGGTTGATATGTAGTTACCCAAAAATATTTTTATTGGTTGCATCAATTATAATACCAATTGGATGTTTACATGAAATTTATTCTCTGTTATTATCTATTTGCACCTATTTGGATGCTACCAATTCAGAAAGGAACTACGTTGATGCTGTTGTCTTTAAACCGTGAGAGTTCCGAACCTTTATACATGCAGATAAAGAACCAGTTACGGGACATGATTGATAAGGGAATCCTTCCTCCGGGGTATTGTCTTCCTCCCGAGCGTAAATTGGCGGAAAACCTGAGGGTTAACCGTACAACCGTTCTGAATGCTTACCGCGACCTGAAGGCAGAAGGATACCTTACCTCCCATGTCGGACAGGGAACAGTTGTAAGCCAGCCGGCCATTCCCCCCGATGAGGGAATAGAACCCCTTCCGCTTTCCTGGCGTCAGATATACAGTCAGAACCTTCACTTTTTTGACGGCAGTGTTACTCGGGATCTGCTTGCTGTTACCAGCAGAAAGGAAATTATTTCTTTCGCGGCGGGTATAGCGATTCCTGATTTAAACCCCCTGAAAGAGGTACAGGAAATATGGCGGATCATTATACGCAAATACGGAAGCCGCATCCTTCAGCATGTCCCTACTGAAGGACTTCCCTCGTTAAGGCAAAGCATCTGTTCTCTTTTGGATAACAGGGGAATTCATGCAACCGAACAGGAAACTCTCATTCTCTCCGGATCACAACAGGGATTGGATTTGCTCTCACGTTTGTTCATAAACCCGGGGGATTTGGTGGTTATGGAAGAGCCGTCTTTCTTCTGTGCCCGTCAGATATTTGAATCCTGTGGGGCTGGAATAGTCGGAATACCTGCAGATGAAAACGGTATAAAGATTCATTTGCTGGAGAATGTGCTTAAGAGGCAAAAACCGAAGTTTATTTATACCATTCCTACCTTTCATAATCCGACAGGAACTGTAATGAGCCTTAAGAACCGGCAAGAGCTTCTTCAACTGGCATACCGCTATAATATTCCCATCCTGGAGGATGATGCGTATGGTGAGCTCCGGTATGAAGGAACTTCCCTTCCTCCCATAAAATCTCTGGATAAACATGGATATGTGATATATCTCAGTACATTTTCAAAAGTTCTGTTTATGGGATTTCGCGTCGGTTGGCTTAATGCTCCTGCCCAGGTAGTACAAAAACTTGCCGCTGTCAAGCAGTTGTCCGATTTGCACACAAACAGCGTTGGACAGTATATACTGGATGTTTTTATCCGTGACGGCTACTATATGCCATACATTAATAGGGTTCTCATTGAGAATAAAAGACGCCGGGACAGCATGAATCAATCCCTTCTGGAATATGCTCCCGAAAATATTCCTTTGAAATGGAAGGTTTCAGAAGGTGGCCTTTATTTCTGGCTGAAACTGCCCGATTCACTTTCAATGACGAGAATGTATGAGGAATCCATTAAAAATGGAGTTGTTTTCGTTCCGGGAAGGGTTTTTTATATGGAAGAGCCTTGTGAAAATTATATCCGCCTTAATTTTACCTATCCGGATATGCATCTGATACCTGTTGGAATTAAAAAGCTCATGGATACATTAAAGTCTGTGCATGTTGCTTCTTCAAGAGAATCTGTTTTTATTAAGGAATTTGCCCCGATTTTATGATGGAGGAACCAAAATGAAGTTTGCTAATCGTATGAAATATCTGAGGGCATCTGAAATAAGAGATTTATTAAAGGTTACCGAAAAGCCTGAAATGATATCCTTTGCCGGCGGGATGCCGGCTTCTGAGCTTTTTCCATCGGAAATCATACGCTCAGGCATGAACTCGGTTCTTTCAACTGAACCTGAAACAGCCCTGCAATATGCTTCAACCGAAGGATATGCCCTTCTCAGGGAGAAGGTTGCATTAAGGATGGAAAACAAATTTCAGGCACATGCGGAAACAGACCAAATTCTTATAACCAGCGGTTCACAGCAGGGTCTGGATTTCACAGGCCGCCTCTTTCTTGACGAAGGAAGTGTTGTGTTGTGTGAAAGTCCCACTTATCTTGCCGCCATTAATGCCTTCAGAACCTATTTGCCGCGTTTCCTTGAGATGCCCACCGATGCAGACGGCGTTATACCGGATTCTCTTGAAAAAATACTTCATGAAACCCAGGATATCCGGCTTATTTATGTGATACCGGATTTTCAGAATCCTACCGGAAACTCTTGGTCTGTAAAACGAAGGGAAGCTTTTATGGAAGTTGTAAGCCGGTTTGATACTGCCGTTCTGGAAGACAACCCTTACGGAGAATTACGCTATGAAGGAAACCCTCTCCCCTCCCTGCTGTCCATGGATAAACACGGGCAGGTCATTTTTACCGGAACCTTTTCAAAAATCCTCTGCCCCGGATTTCGCCTTGGATGGATAGCCGCAAGCAGAGAAATTATAAAAAAGTATGTGCTTTTAAAACAGGGAGCGGATTTACATACCGCTATGATAACGCAGATGTGTATGAACAACATTCTTGAAAATTTTGATCTTGAAAACCATATCGCCTTACTGCGGCAGGTATATCGTTCCCGCAGGGATACCATGCTGGAAGCCGTTGAATCTTTCCTTCCGGAAGATGTGCATAGTTCACATCCGGAAGGCGGGCTTTTCCTGTGGTTAACCCTTTCTGACGGATTGAATGCACGCTTGCTTCTTGAAAAAAGCCTGGAGCAAAATGTCGCTTTCGTACCCGGCGGTTCCTTTTTTCCAAATGGCGGTCATGAAAACACATTAAGGCTGAATTTTTCTTATATGCCGGAGGAAAAAATCATTGAAGGTATAAAACGGCTGGGAGCTGTTATTTAAAGCCTCATGAACATATGAAGGACAAAATAACGGCAGTTCTATGTCTGTCCCGAGTGATTTTAAGAGTGTAAAAGCAATTCTAAAGTTAATTGAAAGCATCCCAACCACCCGCTGCATTTATTTTTATTTATGACTCTGAATAGTAACGAAATCCAAACATAAAGTCTGATTAACCTGAAAATGCTGGATTTAAGCTTGGTTTCATGCTATAATATACACATCTTTAATTATTGGTAGAGGGAGTTAACTATAATGAATACAAACCGTTTTTCAGTGCACTCTGGATACATAGGTTTATTATTCCTTCTTGTTTTAACGCTTTTTGTAATAGGTGGCTGCAATGGTTTGTCCCTGTTTTCCCGTCATGCGTTCAAGTCTTCTTTATACGAACGGATTAACATTATGGATAAGGGTGGAAACTCTTATTCTATTGCAGATGAAAACGAGATGGCTTTTTATGCTGAGGCCTTCAATTCCGCGAAAACAATCGATACGGAGGTATCCCTGGACAGTATGCCCGAATACCGTATAACTCTTGAGGGGAAAAAAGAAAGAAACTCAAAGCATATATCATTATATGTGGACAGCAACCTTGAAAAAAGAAGTTTTTTTATTATATCTGACAGCACCCTGAAACAAATTGACGAGATATACTTTGGAAACATCCTCGTAAATCCTGTGTTTGATTCTCTGTATTCATACGGAACCCCTCCCCCGATGTTCATTTTATCTGATTCCATAAATACTCCAATCGATCCATACAGTTATGATTGGAGTTATATAAAGTCGGATTTAAAATATTACCAAAGAAAAAGGGATCAGCCTGAAAAACATGAAGGTATTAACCTGTTGATAACCGATTCAAAGCTGCCCGCCTTTGATTTGACGCCGGAACCGGATACCGTGAAACTGGATTTTAAAAAAGATGACACCGTGGTTTTTTCAACAACGGACATCCAAAATGACGATTTCTTCCTTGAAGACGGTTTCTACCAATGCAGCCTGGAACTTATATGGCCTCTAAACAGCAATGATGGTTTCTATGGAAAAGCGATATACAAATTTGACGTACAGATCGACAATCCTCCTGAATTTGAAATCTCCGCCGATAAAATATATCCCGGAGAACTACTGGTCATTACCGCAAGCAATATAAACGCCGATGAAAACGTCGTTATTGAAACGGACATTAATTTCAAACCCAATGTTTTCGGGGAAGGATCAAAGAAAGTCATCCTTCTGCCGATCAGCTATTATCATCAGGAAGGAAAAATTTATAACATAAATAT
Source organism: uncultured Oscillospiraceae bacterium (assembly GCA_964610205.1). Classification (GTDB taxonomy): domain Bacteria; phylum Bacillota; class Clostridia; order DSM-8532; family DSM-8532; genus CAZSVI01. Next base: position 8,988 of record CAZSVI010000080.1, on the reverse strand, counting down.
TTCAGCGGGAGATACCTCTAAAACCTTTAAAGTAGAGCTTCTAAAAAAGGATTTTATAACACAGTATTTAACCATTGATACCAAAATCGCTGCCGAAACAAGAAATGACGCAAGTGCCCAGGAAGTTGTCGATAAAATTAACCCGTTAAGGCCTGTTTGTGATCCTGAAAAATACTGGGAAGGCGCTTTCATACAGCCTGTCGAGGGAGGAAGGGTTTCTCCGGCGGATTTTGGGAAACGCCGGCACGTGAATAACGCTCCCACTTCCTACCGGCATAACGGTCTTGATATCGGCCAGGACCAGGGAACACCCGTTAAGGCCGTTAATCACGGCAGGGTTCTGTTGGCCGATTATTTAATCGGGACAGGAAACACCGTTATCATTGAGCACGGATACGGCCTTAAATCATGGTATTACCATATGGTATCCCTGAACACCAAAGAAGGCGATATGGTTAAAAAAAGGGATATTATCGGATTGGTAGGCTCAACCGGTTTTTCAACCGGCCCCCATCTTCATCTGTCCATATCGGTTAATGATGTTTACGTCAATCCCATGCCTTTCTTTGAGGAGGGCGTCCCCCTCCAATAACTGTTGACATCCTGTTACCGGTTAGAGTAATGTATTTTTGACGTGTAGTATTAAAAAATATGCAATAACGCAAAGGTTAATTTATAACGAGGAACCAAGATGGGCTCCTGCCCCACCTCTATAGGTGGCGGGTACCGATTTCCTCTAACAGGCGGTGAGCATATCTCCCGCCTCGATATAAGAACCTTGTTGCTGTGTGATGATTTTGCTGCTTAAAATCTTCCGTTGTTATAAACCGGACAGCAGCGCCTCCTTTTCCTCCTGATAATCCATTAACGTTTGCCGGACAACATTTTCCGCAATCCCCATAAGGTTCATGGCATATGCAAAACTATACCTGTCCCTGTAATAGGCGGAATACATCAGGGTATACCGTAACAGTTCGGAAGGTATCCCGATGTCCTCGGCAAATATGGTATGTCCAAATCTCTTATATATCCTTTTGTATTCCTCCCAACTCGGCAGGAACTCCAAAACCTCTAATATTTTGTCCCAATTTTTTGTAATTGAATCAAATTGCTTTTCAAATTCCTCTTCAGTCAGGAAAAGGCATTCATTCTCTTTCTCCAATACCCTTATAAACTGCTCTCCAAAGCATTTAACCAATTGGTGTCTGTAATCGGAATAATCAATAAGCCTTTTTCCTGCCTCCTTTTTGTTTAACGAGCTAATGTCCGTCTTCTTAAAATACTCATACATCCTGATAAAATAACCTGTGGAGCATCCCACAGTTGTTCCGTGGGATGCATAGGGTTTTCCCGCTTCGAGCATTCTTGTTTCCCATATATGACTTTGATTATGCTCCACCGAAGCTACAGCCCGCGTCTGCCCCGTAGTGAAAATGGTCAGGCCGGCAAGAATCAGCCCCTCTATTACAGCCTTAAGCCCCTTATCCGTCGCGTGTTTAATTTCCTCAACATTTTCAACAAGCTTGTCAAGGGCTTGTGTAATAAGGTCCAGAGCCTGATCATCCACCTTTTCACCGTTTATAACATTGGATATGAGCCAGTCGGCTTTGGCTATATATTTGCCGTACACATCACCAAACCCGGCAACCGTCATTTCATAGGGGGCTTTTCTTAAAACTTCGGTATCAAGAATTAATATTTTCGGAGCGCTGCCATGCCTGTGTATTTTTTTCCTGTCTTTTATCATAGGAGCGATTACAGATGTGTAACCGTCCATTGAAGCCGCTGTTCCGACACTTATATAGGGTTTTCCCGTCATGTGTGAAACAAATCTCACGATATCATTTATAACGCCGGAACCGCAAGCTGCCAGAAAGTCAGGCTCCGGCTCAAGTGACATAACCACCTGGCCGACAGCAGTTTCATCCGCTTCTATCTTTTCCTGATCCCTTTCAGGAAGCATGCATATTTCAACTTCAATACCGCTTTTTTTAAAAATATCAATCAGGCCTTCCCCCGCCGCGCGATATGTATTGTTGTCCGAAATAACAAGGCATCTTTTTCCCAGACTCCTTTTTTTAATATATTGCGGCGCTTTTCCCAATATACCCGATCCAATATAGATGTCGATGTCAGAAATCGTATGCTGATTTGAAACCCCTTCCAACCGGAACATATCATTTTCATAAAAGTAATTCATGTTAACCACCTCAAAAAGTAAAATCCGTTCTGGTTATACCGTATCAGGACTTTTTCCGATCATATACGGATAAACCATTTCAACCATTAAAAATAAATTTTATCCTTTACCGCCGCATCACTTACTTCCTTTGCTTCTTTAATGTACATGTAAGCTTTTTCCATGTCACCGTTCTTATGATATATTTCTGATGCGGATTCCAATCCGAAAGATAAAAGCTTTGAATCTCCAAATATACGCATTTTTTCTATCCCTTGAAGAATAGATTCCAAAGCTTTATCCGGCTGCCCCAATTGATAGTATATCATACCTTCGTAAACCTTTGAACTCCAAAGAATCAGATAATCAATTCTATAATTTACAGATACAGAATAGTCTATACGCAAGACAGTGTTCAGAGCTTCTTTATAGGCTCCCGTATGATATAAGGCAACTGATTTTTCCCTGTAATAAAAATAGTCCATGCCATATTTTTCATCTTCAATTCTCTGAAGATATTCCAATGCCTTTTCATAATTTTTCAGGTAATTTTCGTACATTGCCTTATTATTCATTATTAAGTACATTGTCCTCTTGTTGCCGGTAAAGTTTGCAAACTGTTTAGCCTTTTCTATATTGATCCGGTAGTTTTCGAGATCGCCCTGGTAAAAATACAGAACTGCCGTCAATCTGTGTATATCGTCAGCTTGATAATAAATACCGGTAATATTGGAAATATTCATTGCACTGTTTAAATATTCTACAGCTCTTTCAAAATTTCCAATCACAGAATATGCTTTGGCTAAATTATTCAATAACTCAATTTCGAAATAAAAATCCTTGTTGGGTGTTTTGTTATAAATTTCCCCAACCTTTTTATATATTTTTATGCATTCCCCGTAATTAAAACTTTTCAATGACCTTAATGAAATTTTCATATAGGCCTTTGCTGCTTCCGTGTAGTTGCTGTTTTCCAAATAAATATCGCTTGCTTTTATCAAGTACTTTTCAGCATCATCAAATTCATTGATATGGAGCAGGCATTCTCCCTTTTTACTCAATATATCTCCCATTAATTTATTATTGTGGTCTGGCAAAATACCTGACTGAAGGTTGTCAAGGGAAGACAGGGCTTCTTTAAACATCCCATCCTTTATCAGATCATCAATCATTTGCAACTTCATTATTACTTTGCTTATGCAACCGTTATTTTTCTTCTTTTTTTCAGCATCATTTTGTGTATCCTCCAAAATGTATGATACGGATTTGTTCAATTTACGGGCAATATACTGCAAATTCTTCATGGAGGGCATAGCGAGTCCGTTTTCAATCTGACTTAACATACTTTTTGTCATTTCAGGATAAGCCAGTTCAGCCTGGGTTAACTTTTGTTCTTTTCTTATGGTTTTGATCCTGTCGCCAAGACTTGAACACATATTATCACTCTCTCATGTTTATTAGATATATCATATTATATTGACGAACAAGATGCAATAAACAAATCTATAGATTTACATAATATGTTTAATCACACTATACATTTTATGTTGACAAAGGATAAATACTGCATTAAAATGTTACTATGTTCAATTTTATTAAATATTATAGTACAGCATCTCACCCATAAGTTTAATTTAAGTTAACATACAACAATTAATTGAACTATTTCTATGAAAAGGGAGAATATTCACATGAATAAGAGACTGAATATGGCGATTGCCGGTGTTGGAAGAATTGGCATGACACATATCAATACAATGAACCTAACGGAAAATGTAAACCTTCTTGCGGTTGTCGAGCCCAACGAAGAACTTGGCCGCAAGATTGCAGCCCAGTTTGGCTGTGATTATTATAAAAGCATCAGGGAACTTGCAGCCAGATCCGACATTGAGGCCGTGAATATCTGCGTTCCTGAGGAATACCATCTTTCTGCAGCCATCGAGGCGGCGGAAGCAGGCAAACATATCATGATTGAAAAACCGATTTCAAAGACCTATGAAGAAGCACAGAAAATGATAGCCATCTGTAAAAAACACAATGTCCGGATTATGGTTGCCCACACATGCCGTTTTATCAATCAGTACAGAAAGATTCGCAATGAAATGGAGGCCAAAAAAATCGGTGAATTCTGCCAGGCTAGTATCAGAAGATTTGCTCCGCGTACCAGCATGGATTATGTAAAGGGCCGCGTTTCCGTATTGTATTATATCGCGGTGCATGATCTTGATGCCATTCAATGGGTTACCGGTCATAAAATCATATCTGTTTTCGCCAGAAAAATCGATAAACTGAACGCCTATGGCGAAGATGGGCTTTGCATTTTAATGGAATTTGATAATGGCGCCTGCGGAACGATGGACATTGGCTGGAATTTCCCTCCGGCATATCCCGGAGGGCTCACACAGATTGACATTGTCGGCAGTGAAGGCGTATTGTTTTATGATATGATGAAAGAAGGCATTTCCGAGTACATACAGAAAGAAATACCGGTATCATCCTCCAATGGTTTTTTAGATGGAAAATTGATCGGCGCATTTGCCGAACAACAAAAACATTTTGCAGACGCTGTACTGAACAATAAGGAATTTGCAGTGGATATCAATGATACCGCATACGACGTGAAGGTCATTGAAGCGATTTTGAAGTCTGTTGAAACCGGCGCATGTACCCAAGTGTAATCGATACAAGATCCTCGTTACGGTGTGCAGGTTTTGCTGAAGCAAAACCTGCCGTTGTAATAAGAACCTTGTTGCTGTGTGATGATTTTGTTACACAATACCTTCCGCTATAATAAAAAAGAATAGGAGAATGATTATGAGAAAATTCTTGTTTCTGTCACTCATCTGTATACTTGTATTGTCAATGGCCGCTTGCACATCGCAGCCTGCCGGTACAACAAAGACAGATTCCACAGCAGGTACCACCACCGCAGTTGCGGCTCCCGCTAAAGACAGTGTAGTCGTTACCATTCTGGCGACTCCGGACTCTCTTGACCCAATGGGTACAACGATGCTATATGCCCAACAGGTATACAAAAATATCAACGGCTATCTGTTTGAGTACAACGAAAAAAACGAACTGGTTCCATCCATTGCCGAAAGTTATCAGGCAAATGCAGACAGCAGTGTATTTACAATCAAGCTGAAGAAGGGTGTCCTCTTCCATAACGGAGAAGAATTAACGGCCGCAGATGTGGTTTATACCATGGAAAGAGGCAAGGCGCATCCGTTTCAACCTCAGAATTTTCCTTTGGTAGATAAAGCGGTGGCTTTAAGCGATTATGAAGTTGAAATCACATTAACGTCGCCATACGGTTCTTTCCTTGGAATACTTGCTACCCCAAGCTTCGCAATCCTGAACGAAAAGGCAACCGAGGAATTGGGCGATAAATTTGCTCGTGCGCCGGTTGGCTGTGGGCCATATAAATATGTCAGCTGGACGGAGGGTGAAAACATCCGGTTGGAAGCATTCGACAATTACTTCCGGGGAAAGCCCAGCATCAAGAAAGCCACGATTAAGTTTATTTCCGATCAGAATACTGCTTTGATCGGCCTGGAAACCGGTGAAATTGACTATTCCTATGTTTTCCCGGAGTCCTCAAAACCCGATATAAAAGCAAACAAGGATCTTACCCTGTTTTACTATGACAGCACTTCTTTCCATTTTATCACTTTAAACCATAATGTAGAAGCTTTATCCAATAAAAAGGTAAGGCAGGCAATTAATCTTGCCATTAACCGTGAAGATGTGATTGCGGTTGCATTGGAAGGCGAAGGAAAAGTTTGTCACATTCCGGTTAACACCAACACCTTCGGTTATATGGAAGTTAAGGGTTATGATCTTAATGTTTCTGAAGCAAAAGATTTGATGAATGCCGCGGGTTATGGGAATGGTTTTAAAATAAAGCTTACCGCGCAGGATGCCATGACTAAGAAAATTGCGGAGGTCGTTGCGGCAAATCTGTCTGAAATCGGAATCACTGCTGATATTGAGGTCATTGAAACCAATACCGCTGTCGGCAACTTTATGAAGGGTGATTATGAGATGGGCGTATTGGCAATTAACAACGCACAGTTGGATGCTGACTTCATCAAAATCTTATATGTCCCCGACGGTAGTTTGAATCTGGCCAACTACAACAACCAGGAACTCTTTAATATGTTTGTGGAAGCCGGTAAGTTAAGTGATCCGGACAAACGTCTCAACATATACAAACAGATTTATGATATTATGATTGACGAAGCAATTTATGTACCCTTATTCTTCCCCAACAGAGCACATGCCTGCAGCAGCAATCTGAATATTACTCATGTCGGTGGCAGCTCTATTGCCGAGATCTATAACATGAGCTGGAAGCAGTAAATCTTTCCGGTGTAAACATTAATTCCGGCCGGCCCTGATGAGCAGTACCGGCCGGAATGCCAACCGCTAAGGGGGAAGCACAGGTGTCAGGATATATTCTCAAACGATTACTGTTAATGATTCCTATTCTCATTGGGGTTAGCTTTTTAGTATACTTTATTATGTCCCTGACACCGGGTTTTGATGATCCGGCGCGTATTGTACTGGGTATGGATGCAACCCAGGATGCTGTTGATAATCTGAATGCAACCTTCGGGGCAAACAAACCCTTCTTCATCCGGTATTTCGATTATGTTATCCATGCGGTTCAGGGCGATCTGGGAATATCCTACCGTACAAAGCTGCCTGTTGCTCAGGAAATCATCAGACGGTTCCCTGTAACATTAAAAATTTCATTGATTTCAATCATCCTGTCGTTACTGATCGGCATTCCGATAGGTATACTGTCCGCCGTAAAACAATACACGGCACTTGACAACGTAAGCCGTGTCACTGCAATGCTGATGACGGCAATCCCAAGTTTCTGGCTTGGGCTGATGCTGCTTCTGCTATTCTCTCTGAAACTGCGCTGGCTTCCTTCAAGTGGTGTAGCCACATGGGATGGGTATATTCTTCCTTCCATCTCACTATCCATCATTACCATGGGACTGATGATACGGATGACGCGTTCCACAATGCTGGAGGTGATACGTCAGGATTATATAAGGACTGCCCGCTCAAAAGGTGTTCCGGAGCAAAGCGTTATTTTCAAACATGCGCTTAAAAATGCATTGATTCCCGTTATAACCGTCGCAGGTACTAATTTTGGCGCCCAACTTGGCGGCGCCGTGATTATAGAAGCCGTATTTGCCGTTCCCGGCGTCGGCCAGTATATTTTAAACGCGGTGAATACAAGAGACTTACCGGGTGTTTTGGGATCGGTCATATTGCTGGCCATTACGTTCAGCATGATTAACCTTCTGGTGGATATCATTTATTCATTTATCGACCCCAGAATCAAATCAATTTATGCGAAATAGGAAAGGATCAGGTGGCGTGAAAAAAGGTTCAGGTAAAAAAAGGAGTCCTTTCTCCGAAATTTGGAAAAGACTAAAAAAGAATAAAATTTCCATTGCCGCATTGATATTTATTATTGCTTTGTTTCTTATTGCCATTTTTGCGGATTTAATTGCCGACTATAATGATGTTGTTATTAAAAATAACATATCTGAACGGCTGCAGACTCCAGGTATAAAGTACTTATTCGGAACAGATGCCTTTGGACGGGATATTTTTGCCCGTATCATTCACGGCAGCAGAATTTCACTCATCATCGGTCTTGCCAGCACTTTTCTATCAGTAATAGGAGGCGGTATTATCGGTGCTGTTGCGGGATATTACGGAGGAAAAATTGATAACCTGTTAATGCGGGTTTCCGATATATTCATGTCCATTCCTGCGTTATTGCTTGCTTTGGCCATCGTTGCAGCTTTAGGACCCGGCATTGTTAATCTGACCATCGCCTTATCGGTATCTCAAATACCGGCATTTGGAAGGCTGATGCGGGCTCAGATCCTGACAATCAGGGACAATGAGTTTGTAGAAGCAGCCAGGGCAGTCGGTACCAATAACTTTGAAATTATTACCCGGCACATCATACCCAATGCGGTTGGGCCAATCATTGTACAGGCGACCACTTCCATCGCGGTTGCGATTATCGCGGCCGCAGGTTTAAGCTATGTAGGCCTGGGCATATCGCCTCCGCGGCCGGAATGGGGAACCATGCTTGCCGAAGGCCGGGAATATATGCGACAGCACACGCACATGGTTATTATTCCAGGTGTTGCTATTGTGCTTTCCGCCTTATCATTTAATCTATTGGGAGACGGTTTGAGGGACGCGCTGGATCCCAGATTAAGAGGCAGCAAATAAATCCGGCAGATTGGGAAGGTATAAATAATGGCAGAAAATAATCAAATATTAAAAATAGAGGATTTGCATGTCAAATACGTGGTTGACGACGAAGTGGTTTACGCTGTAAACGGGGTTGACCTGACGTTGAATAAGGGCGAAACATTGGGTATCGTCGGTGAAACCGGTGCCGGAAAAACAACCATGGCATTATCTGTCCTGCAGCTGCTTCCGAAGGATACAGGCTTTATTTATAAAGGAAAAATTCATTTTGGTGAAGTTGACATTACAGATGCCGGTGAATTGAAAATGCGCAGTATTCGCGGCAATCTGATCAGCATGATATTTCAGGATCCCATGACCAGTCTCAATCCTGTTCTGACGGTTGAAGACCAGATCGCCGAAGTTTTGCAGCTTCATACCGAATTGAAAAGAGAACAGATTGCCAAACGTGTGGATGAAATTTTGACCATGGTGGGAATTGATATACAAAGAAAAGCCGATTATCCGCATCAATTTTCCGGAGGTATGAAACAGCGGGTGGTTATAGCGATTGC
>CAZSVI010000079.1:0-17514 GCA_964610205.1 uncultured Oscillospiraceae bacterium | reverse complement strand
ATCCTATAGCAGGATAACCGTTTTCCAATGCGTATTTTTCACCTTTATTCATAACAAGCCAGTCTATAACAACATTAAGCCCCGGTATAAGTGAAAGATGAGCTGCAACTGACGGTACCAGATTCACCGTAAGAAATACAAGAAGAAACAATGCCACGGTAGCTGCGGGATATTTCAGTATCCTTCCTGATGTTCCTCTAGGTGTTTTTAAAGCTTTTACGGCCGCATCCACCCGCCCGTTAAAATCCTCCGGTATGGGATAATCTTCCCGAGTCATTTTTTCTACTGCGCGATCATATTGTTCAATATTAAAGTTTTCCATTTACTTAACCTCCTCTATTCGCAATTCGTTTTTCAGCTTTTTTAAATTTCCGTATATCCTGGTCTTAATAGTACCTTGTGGTTTTTCAAGTATTTGAGCTATTTCATCCAGAGTATATCCAAGATAGAATTTCATGTATATCAACGTCCTGTCTTCCTTTGAGAGCTGTGAAATAAGCCATTTTAGATCCGTTATATCCAACCGGTCGGCCATATAATTTTCTGTATACAGAGAGTCGCTTATATCTAATACCTTTTTCTTTTTTCTCAACATGGCTTTGCATTCGTTGATGACAATCCTTGTAAACCAGGTTTTAAAAAAACTTGGCTCTTTCAGTTTCCTTAAATGAATAAATGCTTTTTCCACTGCGTTGCATACACAATCCATAGCGTCATTTTCGTTGTGCATATAACAGTATGCTACCTTATATGTGTCTTTTTTTACTTCCTCAATTGCCTGTGCAAAAATGTCCTTATTTCCTTTTAAAATTTTTTTCCAATCCGTTTTATCCATAAAAATCTCCTTTTACACATTAGATGCACAGGCAGTAAGAATAGTTTTTATACCGTTCAAAAATTATTATATCATCGAATAAAAGACCCTAGTTCGCGCAACGATTCGTTTACACTTTTCCCTATATTCCTCTTTAGTGCGATGAATAGCCAATTGTGGCTTAAAAAATGTGAATTTATTATTTGGTTATTCCTACATTATTGTTACATCTTTTTAACAAAAAAATGAATGATAGACGGGCCCTATGTACAATGGTTTATATGACCGATATAATTAATAGAGGTTAGAGGTTGGAGTTGGAAGTTAGGCTGGAGTCGACATAAAATTACGAAAGAAAAAGAGGTATCTGTAATGAGAAAAATTTTTAAAATAATTACAGCATTTTTTTTATCTGTTATGTTTTTGTTTTTAAATACACTTGCGTCCGCAAACCAATATCCCGATATGGTTAGAATTGGACTGAACTATGGTTATGATGCCGTTTCAAGTGTTTCAGTCAATGCTGCCAGTGGGATTGATATAGGCTACTCGGAGAATGGTACATTCAGGCTGCTGATAGATCAGCAAAGCAGCCAGTCACTGATAATCCGCAAGGATGGTCATTTTGTAAGAACAATACAGGGGCAGGTATTGGAATACTCCAGGACAGAGGGGGTTCCATATGAGGGAACCGTTATTGGACCATATCATCTGAAAATTGGTGACAACATACCGGATTATATTACCGCCCAAAGTATCATTACAGTTCTGAACAAATCCGGAATCAACGCATACATAGCATTTGAAAATGGCTGGCAGGTGTGGACAGGATTCTATCCTGATTTAAAGGCTGCTGAAGATGGTTTGTCCCATGTGAAATCGGTTTTGGGTTCTGAGAATGTTATCATAGTTCCCGAAAGCTTATCAAGGCTTGTCATTTATGATGCCGGCTTTAATGTTGTGATGGTTTACGGAGGGGTAAACGGTTTCCTGCAGGTATGGCCCAAACAGGACAATAACCCTTACATTTTTTCCGCAAACGGGAAAAGATACAGAGGGTATCTTGAAATACGCAGATATCCGGATAGTGATTTAACATTAATCAATATATTGAATATTGAACAATATCTCTATGGTGTAGTCCCTGCTGAGATTGAAGCGGATGCGCCTCATGAAGCCGTAAAAGCACAGGCTGTGGCGGCACGTACATTTACTTACAGGAATATAAACAAGAATGAAAAATGGGGATTTGATTTGGTAGATACGGTTGAAGCCCAGGTTTATAACGGTTATGATTCCGAACGTGCTTCCTCGAATCAGGCTGTCGATGAAACCAGAGGTGAGAAAATTCTGTATAGCGGAAGTCTGGCCCAAATAAATTATTTTGCATCAAGCGGCGGAATGACAGCCGATATTAAGGAGGTATGGGGTTCGGAAATACCCTATCTTGTAAGTGTTTCCGATCCATATGAATCTGAAACATCCTCCCACTATATTTGGGAGAAAACATTAACCGCGGAAGAAATCAAAAGTCTTCTTTTTATAAAAAATGTGGAAATAGGGGATATTATTTCTGTCAGCGCGGAAGAATATTCACCTTCGGGTCGTGTAACTGCCCTGAGGATAACCGGCACAAATGGATCAAAAACATATTATATTCAGGATACACGGTTTATTTTTAATCTAAACAGTCAGAAGTATACTATTCAGTCTGCCGGAAATGTGGTTGTTAAGGCATCCAATGGCTCCAATAAAACTTTGGCCTTGGATGGGCGTTCAGTGATTTCATCCTCGGGAATCAGTAAGCTTTCCTCCGCGAATACAACCGTTGCTGTTGTTGGCAGCGGAAGCAAAATTCACAAGATTAGCATGTTCTCCAACACCTATGTATTCAGTGGAAGAGGCTGGGGCCACGGTGTGGGAATGAGCCAGGAGGGCGCTAAAGGTTTCGCCCGTCAGGGATATACATATGATCAAATATTAAAGCATTATTATACCGGAGTTACAATTGAGTAAAGAAGACAGGAATGTAAAGTTTATAATCCGCAAGTCCTTTGTTAAAAAAAGACCTGTATGATCTGGGCAAAATCATGAAGCGATTTTATCCCAAGCCCTTGGTGCGCAGAAGGATATCGCAAAAAAAAACGTGAAAGAAAAAAAGCGGATTATGTTCTGACGCTTAAAAACAATAATCCTTAAGTTCTTTCGAAACATATATTAATACATCAGCATTTATGCGCCTTCCAGAAATATTACGAACGCTTCAACGCGCTATTTCTGGAAGGATAAATAAAATGTTTCGCTGTAATATTAGTCAATGGATCATTTTCAACTCTATTTAAATTGGGTGTTCTATGTTTGATTTTTCCTGAACCTGCTTGGTGTAAAACCAGTATGATTTCTAAATATTTTAATGAAATAACTAATGTTTTCAAAGCCTGTTTTCAAAGCTATGTCCAACACACTTAAATCGGTATATTTAAGCATCTTCGCAGCTTCATGCACTTTATGGCGGTTTATATATGATATAGGTGTTTCACCTGAAAATCGTTTGAAAAACTTAAAAAAGTGGTCGGCACTCATATCTACTAATTTTGCAACATCGTTTACATATATACGGTCGTGATAATTGTCTTCTATATATTTTATTGCAGTCTTGAACTTTTTTAGTTTCTCCTGCTGCAAATTAATAATTTTGGGTGCGATTACAAAAGCATTATTTGAAATAATATCTGAAAGTATATTGTATAAACTTGATTTAATACTGAGTTCATATCCAAATGGTTTTTGCTGATAAGCTGCAATAATGCGCTTCATCTGTCTAATAATATCGGTCTGCCAACCTGAAACGCATTTTATTAAAGATAAAAATTTGTATTGCCCTGCCAGAAACGGTTCAATAAATTTCTTCTGACACACGTCGAGGTTGCTGCTGCTTAATATTTCTAGATTAAAAATTATCCCGTATAAGCAGCAAGTAGAGTTATTGATGCAATAACTGCTATGTATTTCACCACTATTTATTATTAAAGCGTCACCAGCAGATACATGTAAAGGTTTTGCATCAATTTCCATTATCATGGAGCCATGTGTAACAAGGATAAATTCATATTCATTATGCCAATGGCAGTAAACAAAATCTCCGTTACTGTTGTATACCTCATTCGAGTTGTTGTATGCAATCCTTAACGGTAAGTCTGCTGTTTCTTGAGATTTTTCAAAAACTAAATTAGCTTCCTTCATTATTTTTTCCCCGTTTAACAGAATAATGTTATGAATAAATATAATTGTGCAAGATATTATACTGAATGAATATTATAATTATATCACATAAAATATTTTACTAAAATATTTATGTTTTTTGAAGTATACGAGGGGGCTTGTTTATGGCATTTAAAGAGGTTCTGTATAACTACATAGACAATAAGTTTTTAAAGGAAAACATTTTCTTGCAGGCAGTACCGGAGAAAAAGGATTTACCGGATTTTGAAGCTGCAAAAGAAGTTTTACCCGAGCCTTTTTGGGTCGGACATGAAATGACAATCCAATGCTATTGGAGGTCATGGGAGTTGGCCTTTTTGAATCTTCGCAAGCCTACGTCTGATAACGGGTTTATTACAAATTACATAGATACTGCCTTTAATGATTGTATTTTTATGTGGGATTCATGCTTCATACTTCTTTTTGCCAGGTACGGCTGCAGAGCATTTAACTTTCAAAAGACACTTGATAACTTTTATACAAAACAACATAGAGACGGGTTTATTTGCAGGGAAGTAGACGAGCATAACGGTTATGATAGATTCCACCGATTTGACCCCGCAAGCACAGGACCAAATATGATGCCGTTCACTGAATGGGAATATTACTTGAATTATGGAGATAAGGAGCGCTTGAAGGAAATATTTCCTGTATTGGTTGCTTACCATCAATGGTTCAGAGAATTCAGGACATGGAGGGATGGAACCTACTGGTCATCAGGATGGGGATGCGGTATGGACAACCAACCGAGATTGAGAAAAATGTACCACGAATGTTTTACACATGGACATCAGGTATGGGCTGATACTTGTTTTCAGCAAATATTAAGTGCCAAAATACTTATAGAGATAAGTAATGAAATCGGCAGAAGGCATGAGATACCGGAGTTCGAAGAAGAAATCGGACATCTTTCAGATTTCGTGAATAGTAAACTCTGGGATGAAGACAGCGCTTTTTATTATGATCTCTGGAAAGGCGATGAATTGAATTATGTGAAATCCATTGGTTCTTATTGGGCACTGCTTGCAGGTGTTTTACCAGAGGATAAAAAAGAAAGGTTTATTTCCCACCTGAAAAATAAAAAGGAGTTTGATCGTCCACATCCAATACCTACTCTTTCTGCAGACCACCCTTGTTACAATGAGAATGGAGATTATTGGAGAGGCAGTGTCTGGGCGCCAACAAATTATATGGTTTTAAAAGGCCTGCAAAAATATGGTTATAACAAATTGGCTTATGATATAGCTATTAAGCACCTAGATAATGTTGTAAAGGTCTATGAGAGTACAGGTACTCTATGGGAAAATTATGCGCCGGAAAAGGCATCCTGCGGAAATCCAGCCAAACCTGATTTTGTAGGATGGACAGGTCTTCCTCCAATTGCAGTTCTATTTGAATATGTTTTTGGATTGAAACCGGATGTCCCTAATTCCAGGCTTGAGTGGGATATTAGGCTTCTTGAAGCTCATGGAGTTTGCCGGTATCCCTTTGGCAAAAAAGGAATTATGACTCTAAAAAGTGAAAAGCGTAATTCAGTGGATGAGAAGCCTGTTATTGAAATAAGCTCCAATATACCTGTTACTGTTTTTGTCAAGTGGGATAAGGGAGAGGAAACAATTAAACTCAACGGTGCTTAATATCCGGAGGTAACAGGGGGACTAACCTTAGCAATCTTTCTATCATTTGCAGCGCTCTATCATCATATACATTGCTCAATAGTTACTACTATCACGAGTTTTGGTAGTAATATAGCACTGGTTTAGCCTTGTTCGACTACTATAACTGCTATGATTTTTCATCACAAGTTTTCTTTATTCAATGAGAACATGGCGAAGTGTCAAAACCCGAGCACAGGAGTTTCAAAAAATAATAAAACCGGATTTTTCCAGGAACTCTCAGACTCTGTTTTTAACAGATAGGGGTAGTGGCAGGAGAGGAACTCCGATACAAAACAAGCTTTTTGATTATTCCGTTTATATAGATATATTCCTCAAAAATAGTTTCAGTCGCAACTGTAATTTGGTATTCACCATTACTGCAAAAAACAGGAAAGTAATAATTCATTGAAAAGAATGGACGGAAAAGATCATTGTGATGTAGATGTGGCAATAAAGATTGATTCTACTTTCAGTACTGATGGCCTCTTCCTTTATACTTTCATGGTATTTATTACACCTACTTGCAATATCCGAGGCATAAAGGTTAAAGTGTCCTTCCTAAGGGCGATTGATAAAAATAACTTCCCCTGTAATTTTGCTTCCGGTCTATTCGATCCCAAATATCCGGCGCAAAAAAGGGGAAGTAATTTTTAATACGTTCCTTAAATCTCATTTATATCAAGGAAACACTCCTCTTATTCTCTTGGCCCTGACTATTCTGTCAAGGGCTACAATATACGCACCCATCCTCATAGTTGTATTTTTTTCCTTTGAAATATCCCAAACTTCATTAAATGCCCGTATCATGATTTTTTCAAGCGTACGGTTGACCTCATCCTCATCCCATGTAAGAGATTGAATATTCTGCACCCATTCAAAGTAGGACACGATAACACCACCGGCATTTGCAAGTATATCAGGTACTATGATTTTACCACTTTTTAAAAGAATTTTATCAGCTTCTACAGTTGTAGGGCCATTAGCTCCTTCTACAATTATCTTAGCCTTAACATCCGGTGTAATTTCAGCCGTGATCTGGTTTTCCAGGGCAGCAGGTATAAGAACATCCACATCGGAAGTTAGAACATCCTGATTACTTACGTGTGAAATTCCCGGTGCCTCATATTCTTTCAATGTTCTTCCGTTATTTAAGGAAAGAAAGTCGATGATTTCATCAATATCAAGTCCGTTTTTACTATATATTCCACCGGATACATCACTAACTGCAATAATTTTACAGCCTTCATTGTATAAAAGCTTTGCCGCTGTTCCACCAACGTTACCCATACCCTGAATAGCAACTCTGGTTCCAATTACGGGCATTCCCAGGCGATGGAGTATCTCCCTGGTCATAAACAATACTCCACGTCCGGTTGCCTCCCTTCTTCCAAGAGAACCCCCGACTTCAACTGGCTTGCCTGTTACAACCCCGGGAACAGTGAAACCTTTGAACATACTGTATGTATCCATAATCCAGCCCATAATCTCTGCATTGGTTCCTACATCAGGCGCCGGAATATCCCTCTCAGGACCTATCAAAGGCAATATCATGGCAGTATACCGTCTAGTAAGATTTTTGAGTTCATTTTTAGTTAATTCTTTCGGATTAACGTTAACGGCGCCCTTGCCACCGCCATATGGAATATTCACGACTGCACACTTAAAGGACATCCAGATTGCCAGGGCTTTAACTTCATCCATATTGACATCCTGATGATACCTGATACCACCCTTGCATGGACCACGGGAACTTGAATGCTGAACTCTGTAGCCTTCAAATACCCTGACTGAACCGTCGTCCATTTCAACCGGGACAGCTACTTTCAATTCTCTCTCAGGATATTTTACAGCTTCATAATCTTTTTTCTGAAGTTCCAGCATCCTCGCTGCAGCTTCAATTGTACCCACTACTTCATTGTATGGGTTATATTCTTTTGACATTTTTTACACCCCAGTTTCTTTATTTTATATACTATTTTCAAAAGGCTTGCAGTCAGATGGCATCTGTCAGCAAGTATTTCCATATACTCATCCGGTTTCGGATTTTTAATGTATCTTTGGTCCTGGGCGCCTTTTTGTTCCATTGAAAAATACGGCCACTCAAGGTAAAGTCCAAGAATTTCGGCGCCCTCTGTTTTTTTTGCCTTTGCTTTCTTAAATATATCGAAGGTATTCTTCAGTTCTTCATTTGTGCTGGTAAGGGTAGTAGAAATAATGGAGGTTGTACCATGTCTACCCTTACAATTTTTCCGTCTATCAGCTAAGCTTCACAGCTTCTTCAATAGCCTCAGCCAGTATTTCAAGTCCTTCCTTAAGAGCTTCTTCCGTTATAACAAGCGGCGGACATACCTTTATTGTAGCACCGGCGCCGACAGGTGCAAAGAATAAAAGACCTTTTTCTACGGATATCCTTACTATATCATGTGCAAAATTTGTGTCAATATCCTTTGTGCCCTTTTTGACAAAAACCATCCCCCAAGCAAGTCCTTTCCCCTGTAAGCTTCCTATGATATCAGGATATTTCTTTTGAAGGGCCGTTAAGAAATCCTCACAAACCGGACCCAGTTTTTCAGCATTCTCTATGAGCTTATTTTCCATCATATAGTCAATATTTGCAAGGGCTGCTGCTGCACAAACAGGATTGCCGGTATGTGTACTGGTCATCTCATTAGGTCCGTAAAGATCCATAACATCGGGCCTTCCTATTATTGCAGAAAGAGGAAGTGAACTGCTGATCCCTTTACCGCAGCAAACCAGGTCAGGAACCACACCATAATGCTGGAAAGAAAACAGCCTGCCGGATCTGCCGAAACCAGCCTGTACTTCATCAAACACCAAAAGAATATTATACTTGTCACAGAACTCCCTGAGTTTCTTTGTAAAACCCACAGGCATAAGTTGTACCCATCCCCCCTGGAAAGTTTCCGGCATAATACCTGCTATATTTTCCGGCTTGATATTTTGTGCTTCCAGGTATTCGAGGAATTTTCCGAAGCACTTTTCATCCGAATAATCAGGATTCTTCTCATCTGCCCAGGAATATTTGAATGCATTTGGAAATGGAACCTGGTGCATATCCGGATCCAGGTTTCCAACCCATTCCTTAGCCTTTGGAGATCCTCCCGCCATCAATGCACCAAGAGTTCTGCCGTGAAAATCATCTTCAAAAGTTATGATTTTAATTTTCTTCTTTCCGCCTGCTTTCTGTCCGTATGTTCTTGAAAGTTTAATCGCACATTCTGTCGTTTCCGCGCCTGTGGTTAAAAGAAATACTTTTTTAAGCGGTTCAGGACAAATTCCAGAAAGTCTTTTGACAAGCTTAGCCCTGATTTCGGTGGGAAAACAGTAGTTATGGAGCAAACCGTGTTCAACCTGATCCACAACAGCCTTCTTGATTGCTTCATTTCCATGTCCTGAGTTTGTTACCAGTACACCGGAACTGAAATCAATCCATTTGTTTCCATATCTGTCGAAAACATTAAAGCCTTCTCCCCTGTCCCAAACAATAAGTGGCTGCCCGCTCATGGAGCAGGGCTCATATTTACGCAGTTCATCAATTGTCTTAAGTGATTCAGGTACTGGAATCTCAGTACAAATTTTCCTGTGCTTTGTTTCAACTTCTTTAACCTTTCTCGGCACCATTTCAAAGCTTTTAGCCATGTTAATACCCCCAGTAATTATTTATTATTCATATTAATTTTGACTTTTTCATTGCCTTTATTTCGGCCAGTTTGCAAAATACAAATATTCAAGCTGCTCATCGGATATACAAGTCATCTTATGTTTCTGGTTTCTCGGAACGTAAGCTACCGAGCCGGGGCCTACTTTCTGTTCTTCGTCACCTATCATCAATAGGGCTCTTCCTTTTAATATTACATAAATTTCCTCTTCGTCATTATGAAACCCTGTTTGCGTACTTTTCCCATTATCTATGGACACATATCCAAGAGCGATGGTTTCCGTTTCATCTTCATTGATAAGCAGTTTTTCCCCTGGTCTTTCTACTTCAGTGTCTTCCCATATTTTTCTTACAAGCATTTTTATCACCGCCTTTCCGTTAATAATTATGATAATAAGTATTTAATTAAAGAAATCGTAACTACCGATACAAATGTTGTAAATCCTATGCTTGATGCCATAAGTTCATCATCAGCATCCATTTCGGTGGCCATTATGTAGCTTGAAACGGATGTAGGCGTTGCAGTGAGTATTACACTTAATCCAAGGTCCGTACCGGTAAACTTAAACACATAGTGTGCAAGTAAAAATGCTATGGCGGGCATCGCCAGAAGCTTAATTACCGCACTTACAAGCACAAGTTTAAAGTTGTTTTTTAAATGACTGATCTTTATTGAACAACCTATAGATATAAGGGCAAGAGGTAATGCCATGTAGCCTGTGATCTTAAGCAATTCATCAACCATCTTTATGTTCAATAGAGGTACTTTCAGATATGAAAGGCCAAAACCCACAACCGCAGCCAGAACAAAAGGATTAGTCAGAAAACCTGGTATTTTTTCCGATATTACCTTTAGTACCGTCTTGGAG
This sequence comes from uncultured Oscillospiraceae bacterium, assembly GCA_964610205.1. Classification (GTDB taxonomy): domain Bacteria; phylum Bacillota; class Clostridia; order DSM-8532; family DSM-8532; genus CAZSVI01. The sequence continues at coordinate 7,233 of CAZSVI010000079.1, read as the reverse complement.
CTTTCCGATTTTTTATTCCTTCCTCTGAAAATCTCCAGGGCAAGGGCTGAAAGAAGTATGACTACCGGTGAATCAAAACCGTTTATTACAGCGGTTTTTGACATAGCCTCTTCACCATAAAATCCATTCACTACAGGAAGTCCGATGTACCCCTGATTCGACCTGAAGCAACTCATATTGAAGGCTCCTCTTTTGCGGACATCCTTTATAAGAAAAGCGGTAAAGAAAGTGATGATACATACTATAATTGTTACAGTAAGGTTATGAGCTACAAGCTTTAACTTGAAGGTACTGGCAAAGTCAAAGGATAATATGCTTCTCATAATGAGTGCAGGCATGGCAAGATAGTATACAATCTTACTTAAGAAGTTTTTTGTTTCTTCTCCGATTATACCCCGTTTGCGTCCTATATAGCCTATTATCACAAATATAAATATCGGTATCGTAACTGCAAATATTTCCACAAAATACCCCCATTACCTATAACACATTACCCATTATCTGCATTAACTCACTCAAAGGCTATATTCATATTCTCATCAAATGTGACAAATTTCCCGCCTGCATCAGCACTCATTCTAACGGCGTTATTAATTGCCACTCCGATAAGAGCTTGTTTGGGCAAGCCCCTAGTTTCTTCCATTTCCTTAAGCATACTCTTTCTTGCCGCAAGCGCTTCCTGTTCACTCATTCCTTTAGTAGCTGAAGTAATTCTTCTTATGTCATTTACACCCTGCACAATGCTGTCATATCCATATCCCACATTATCTTCTTCTCCGGGGAAATCCCAGCTGTCATACTGTTTGAAGAAATTCGGGTTATAATCCTCATACCCTTTTTCATCACTTACAAAATGAGTATTACGGTTCTTATGATCTGCCCAGTATTCGCCTTTGGTTCCTAAAAGCATCATACCCTGGTTTGTCATTGCGCTGTTTTTTGAATTATTGACCCATGACGTCTGAATAAAGAATACCGACCCATCTTCCCATTCTATTGTGGCCTGTACTGCATCATAGGCATTTTTGCCATGTTTAGGCAAAAACTTTTTCTGTCCGAAGGCTACAAGTCTCTTTGGTCTCAAACCAGTTATAAAATAATATGCATCGGCATAATGAACACCGATATATTCAAAGGGTGAACTCTTTTCACACCAGTCCTTAAATACTTCCAGGGCCATGTAGGTAGGTTCTTCAATCCATGCATGTCCATGGAGCATCTCACCCAGGTGTCCCCTTACAAATTTGTATCTTGCAGCTCTTACAGACCTGTCATGGCGTTTGTGATAGTCAGTGAGAACATATATACCCTTCTCATCAGCCATTTTTATAATTTCATGTGCTTCACTTACTTTAAGGCAGAGAGGCTTTTCAACAATTACATGCCTTCCGATCTCAATCGCGGCTTTTATAACCGGAGTATGTAAATGGTCGGGTGTAGCAACTATTACTGCCCCATTTGGGGGAAGCTCCCTTATTGCATCCTTGAACATATCGGGATACTTTTCTGTCAATCCGTGTTTTTCCGGATCCGGGTAACCCTTAAACTTCGGAAACATTCCCTGAATCTCCTTAATAATGTCTCCGGTCAGGGAACTGATTGATATATTTCCCACCCGTCCATACTTCTGTTCCTGGAATATTGTCGGAAGAATTACCTCCCGGCTTATCATTCCTCCACCTACTACAAGCACATCCAGCCTTCCATCAATACTACTCATTTTACTGCTCCTTTCAATATTATATAAATTGTTTATATGGTAATCGATTACTGCCAAGCGAAAAAATTTAACCTTTTTTCACATATCACCTACTGCCCATCGCTTGTTGTCTTCCTCTCCACGGACTTTCTTACAACGAGTGAAGGATCAAGAGTGATGGATACATCATTGGCTTCATCACTGTCCATGCTGTCCAAAAGCAGCTTGCAAGCAAGTCTTCCGGTTTCAAAAGACGGTTGGTTGACAGTCGTCAGAGAAGGATTTATCATCGATGAAACCTCTATATTGTCAAAACCCACAATAGATACGTCCTCCGGTATTTTGACACCATTATCCAAAAGCTCCTGCATTATTCCAAACGCGGTCATGTCATTAATGGCAAAAATCGCCGTTGGTCTCTCAGAAAGCTCCAAATACCTTTTCCCAAGCCTTTTTCCACTTTCAAATTCATATGTTCCGGTTCTTGATTCTTCTTCATATTCGGTAATAATAACGTTTTCATGCCTTGGCTCAATACTGTTTTTTAAGAGAGTAAGCCTGTATCCTTCATATATTTCTTTCCTGCTTCTTCTTGTAAGTGGTGAGGTAAGGAATGCAATGTTTCTGTGCCCCATATCTATAAGGTGTTCAACCGCCAGCATTCCACCCTTTACAAAGTCAAAGCCAACCTTGCTGCACTTCAAATCATCGATACTCTGGTCGAATACTACTATCTTTACGCCATTTTTCTGCATTTCCTTAAGAAACATATGATTTTTATCTATGGACGATATAATTAGTCCTTTAACCTGTTTCTGGTATAATGACTCTATGTATTTTTTTTCTGCTTTTGCATCTCTGAAGGAATTGCAGAGGAGTATATTATATCCTTTCTGCCTTGCCTCAAGCTCAATTCCCAAAACCATTTGAGGATAAAAGGGGTTTGATATGGTAGGTATGATAACACCTATATCCCTGCTTCCACTCTTTTTAAGCATCCTTCCGACCATGTTGGTGGAGTAGTTCATGTTTTTGGCCGCAGCAAGAATTTTCCGTCGCAGTCCATCCTTAACCGGGTAACCGCTGTTACTTAACACCCTAGAAACAGTTGCTGTCGAAGTTCCTACTTCAGCAGCTATATCATATATTGTAGCTTTTTTCCCCTTTATATTGTTTTTTTTCATTTCTACCTCTATAGTAACATTATAGTAACCGATTACTATAAACATTATATATTAAAATATTTTTTTTTGCAAGACATTATTAATAAAAACTATTACATTAAAACTACAGATAATTTACTTTTATTAAAGGTCAAATATTATTTTATTATCAACCAATTACAGAATAAGTTTTCATAGTGAATACTGAATACTGAGCATAAGCATTGGTATAACTGGTTTATAGCATAAAGCTATGCTAAAAATGCAAACTTTTTAAGGAGAATTATATAATAATATCTTTATAATACTTCCTCAAAGTAATCAAGTAGTATAGTAATTGAAACAAAAAGAACGACACAATAACAATTAACGTATTGATTGAAAACGTTTCTTCCATACGAGAATTCAATGTTGCTATGCGTATAAGCATATATCCAAGGAATGAGCCTAATAAAATAGGTGTAAAAAATATTACTTTTAGTTCATTTGATATTACTTTTTTAAATTCATTATTTGTAATCCCAACTCTTAATAATGTATTATATTTATTTTTTACTTGTTCCATATCAGTTATCATCTTGAAGTATATGACACAGCCCATACAAATGAGAAATAGAATTCCCATGAAGCCGACTACGAATAATCTCATTGAACTTTCCTGCTTTATAAAATGATAATATTCGATCCTTGATCCTGTTTTAAATGGGTTTGACGTTATCGTGCCGTTAATACCCTGGGAATCATAATTCTTCTTATCCATATCTTCCAAAACTTTTTTCAGTTGACTAACCATAGGACCCATACTTCTCCAGTCATCAAAATTAAACATATGAAATGTACCTGAATAGCTTGCATCTATATCATTCTTTATTTTTTGAAACTCCTCACTATCAATCATCAGCATAAATCTTGACGGTTGTACTCCCAGGTTTATCGGAATTGTACGTTCTTCACCTAAAAAGCTAAAATCATATGATCTATTACCAAATTCCAGCTTTATTTTATCATAAGGAAACTGCTCGCTTTTTTTACCTCCCAAATCAGAAGTTATTCCCATTGTTTCACCTGTACGAAGATTTATATTTTCTCCTGAAATACTGTTATAATTAGTATCAGAAATAACTGCTAGTTCTAAGGAATTCTCAATATCCCCGAAACGTATTATTCTTCTGCCATATAAGAATTCCATAGTTTTATGAGCTACCAGCTTATTGTTTTCCCTGTTGATCAATTCATCAATTTTTTTAGAATTATCATGATTATTGAAATCCACATAAACCAAATGAAAAGGTTGCTCTGTTTGAATGACTCTTGGTACATCAACCAAGACAGAATAAGCTGAAGAAATAAAAAATATCACAATGATACATAGTATTGTTGCACTAAAAGTAACTTTTTTATTCTGATTAATCTTATTACTTATTTCTGTAATACTCAACAAATTATTATAATAATTCCTTTTTGATTTCTTACAAAAGTATATAAAGAGCTTGCTCTTGATATAAGGATATAAATGCTTATAAAGCAGGAAAAAATAAAGGTTATAGGGGTTGATGGAGCTGCATTATTAATTCTTTCACCTGAAATATAAGTAAACAGACTATGGAATGAAAAGAATAATAACACTATTGCAACAATACTTAAAACTAAACTGCTGGTTATGCCAGGCATCCTGATATTTTCAGGTTTCTTCGAATATTTTATAATTTCAGTTAGCTGCAGCCTTTTTGAATATAACCATACAAAAAAAAATTGAACAAAAAATATCAAAAGGAAAATGGCTATAGTCTGAATATAGCTATTATAGTGTAAAGTAAATGTGATATTCTCTATTTCAAAAACAAATTTAAAAAAAACAAATAGAATATACGATAACACAGTGCCTAAAAACATGCCAACGATTAAGGCAACTAATATTATAATACCGGTTTCAATAAAAATCATTTTTGTAAGTTCTTTTCTGAGCATTCCAAGTATTAAATATAATCCAAATTCCTTACTTCTGAGCTTTAGAAAAGTCTGAACAGCATAGCTTATGAAAAAAAACATAAAAATAACCAGTACAATTAGTGAAAAACTTAATAGCATTTTAATGCTCTTACTAACTAGTACAGAAGTTAATTTTTGATTATTTAATATGATTAGAAATACTTGCAAGACTAAAACACAGAGACTGCAGCATAAGAAAATCGAAATGTACTTTCTTACATTCCCCTTAAAATTCTTTATCGCCATATCACTGAACATCACTTATATTACCCCCGATTTTAGAAAGGTGGGCAAGCAATTTATCAAAAAATTTCTTTCTTTCGCAATCTTTTATCATCTCACTGTCTACACAACCGTCTTTAATAAAAATAATTCTATGACAAAAGCTAGCTGCAAATGCATCATGTGTAACCATAAGAACGGTGCATTGTCTTTCTTTGTTTACTTTTTCAAAATAAGTCATAACTGAGCTGGAAGACCTGGAGTCTAAATTACCTGTAGGCTCATCTGCAAATATTATTACAGGATCATTGGCCAAAGCACGGCCAATGGCTGCTCTTTGCTGTTGGCCTCCGGATGTCTGAAAAGGATATTTATTTGCAATATCAGATATGTCCAATAGCTTCAAAACCTCATGGGCTTTTTTTTCAACCTCATGGACATCCTTTTTCTGTAAAGTCATAGGCAATATAATATTTTCTTTAATTGTAAGACTGTCAAGCAAACTAAAATCTTGAAAAACAAACCCGGTTTTTTGCCTTCTGAAAATTGCTAAGCTATCATTGTTTAAAGTATCTATGCTTTTCTCCTGAATTTCAATAGAACCTGTTGTAGCCTTATCAATCCCACTTAATAAGTTTAGCAATGTTGTTTTACCGCTACCGGAGGCGCCCATTATTCCAACGAATTCTCCTGCTTTTATGCGCAAATCTATTCCATTTAAAGCGTTAAATGATAAACTGTTACTATTATATGTTTTTGTGATTTTTTTAGCAGCCAGTATATCCATTCTACTACCCCCTTAAATTTTCACCACTATATTGCCTTAATAAATTATCTAATGTATTTACATATTGAATAAAATCATTTTTGCCTTTTGCTGTTAGGTTGTATCTAGTCCGGGGTTTATTATTGAAATAATCCTTATACACTTCTATATATCCAGCTTTCGCCATCTTTGACATCTGAACACTTAAATTCCCATCTGTCGCACCTGTAATTTCCTTTACCTCTTTGAAAGTTCTTTCCCCTATAGTCAGACAAGCTATGATAGCGATTCTGAGCTTTGATTGAAATATATCGGGGATTGAATTAATATCCAAATTAATTCCTCCTCGTTTGTTGAAATTTCAAAAAAAGGCCTGTATATATGAATGTAAAAGGTAAAGGCAAAGAATACATAAGCTGAAGTAATGTACCTTCAAGCATTGGAAAACTTAAAATTGAATATAGTAAGCTAATTCCGATATATACCAATCCTAAATTCATAAGATGCTTATAGCCCGAAAAGAGTGAAGTCACAATTAATGCAATAGCCAAACTGAAAAGCATTACTGAAAAATGATTTACCTGAATCATAATTTTTGTTATATCCATACCCGTTAATTCAGAGGAATTAATTATAATTTTATAAGGCATAACATTCATAAACAGAACCAGAATCCATACTTTCATTAAATTCTTTTCCAGACCAATAAGTGGCATCTTTTTCGATATATGTCTATAAATCAGGGTAGCTAATAGTGTAATTATTCCTACAGGAAAAATATAATTCAATGGCGGAAATCTGTTTACTATATCAAATATTTTATCTTCATTTGAACTTATTATGAAATATATGATGCTGTTAACTATAAAAAGCATGCCCCAATAAATAAATACTTTACTAAACGCGATAAAGGATTTATTTGTTCGGTCAATTACTCCTTTTATCAGAGAAATGTTTTCGACTGCCTCATTCAAAGTTTTTTCATCCATTTATTCAACCCCAATAAATTATTAATAAAGTACTTTATAATGTAAAGTATATATTAAATAATAATGCATGTCAATATAGTTAAAACAGGTATACTCGCAAAGAATCCTCTGGATGTTTTTCCGAATAAAACAAATAGATCTGAACGGTTTTCGATAAAAAGTTCAAAGTGGCTTCCATAGTTTCTAAAATATATAATCCTGCCAGGCCACTTTTCCTTATGCTTTTCAGACCGCTTTACACATTCGAAAAGCATCATAGATAACTCCTCCTTCGACGGTCTGTGCAATAGCCCAATCCGTACAATGACAATGTATCTCGGATATATCGCTGTTAAAGCGTTCATAGTACCTTTTTTGAAGGACAGACCACCATTCTTCTTTAATGAGCGGTTCCGGGTGTATCTC
>CAZSVI010000078.1:0-17645 GCA_964610205.1 uncultured Oscillospiraceae bacterium | reverse complement strand
TTCCAGGCTTGGATACAACAAGGAAAAAATTAAGAATATAAGCCTCGGGGCTCTTCTTCACGACTTTGGAAAAGTATTGATACCCATATCTATTTTACAAAATGAAGGTAATTTAAGTCCTGAAGAAACTCATGAACTAAACAGGCATCCCCTTTATGGGTATAATTTATTAAAAGATGATTCCTCGGTCAACTCAACATCCAAGATATCTATTCTTATGCACCATGAAAATCTGGACGGTACGGGCTTTCCTATGGGTTTGTCCGGTGACAAAATACACTATTCTGCCCGTATTATATCAATTTGCAGTCTTTTTGACAGTATAACCTGTGATCGCAGGTATAAAAATGCATTATGCACATCCGACGCTGTTGAGTATATTTCATGCTCATCGGGTACAGGTCTGGATACGAAATTTGTCAATGAATTTTTAAATATGATTCCCATATTCCCAAACGGAACACTTGTTTTACTAAGTAACGGGCTGATAGGAATTGTTGTCAGCAACAACTCCAAAAGCTTGACGAGGCCTGTTGTCAGATTACTTTACAATCCAAAAACAAAAGCAAGATACGGAAAGAACTATATCGTTGACCTTATGAAGGATCTGTCCATGAAAATCCTGCGTGAAATTCAAATCCCCGCTAATGAGTTGAAGGAAAATACAGTTGACTTATAAAAAAAGACAGGAGCGCATATCTTCATGTCATCCTGTCGTCATGATGTTTTTATTTCAACGATTTTTACCCGGTTGAAACAATTTAATATTCCATTCCTATTTTCAATGCTTCCATTTCCCGTGGTATCATATAGTGTTTCTTCTCCGAAAGAACCGCATAAAGAGACTTTTCAAGATTTGATACTGTTACCATCCCGGTCTCATTAATTAGTTTTCCAAGCAGAATAATGTTGGCAAAAGTTTTATTTCCCATATCCGATGCAATTTTAGTGGCAGGTACTAAATATGAACGGATGTCTTTACGTTTCACATCTCTGTCTATAATGGAATTGTCAATAATGGCAATGCCATCCTTTACAACACAGTTTTCAAACTTCTCCAGTGACGGCTTATTCATTACAATAATCGCACCGGCACTGTTTAAAACAGGTGAATCTACCGGATTATCCGATATTACAACACTGCTGTTGGCTGTTCCGCCCCTCATTTCCGGACCATATGAAGGCAGCCATGACACCTGTTTTCCGTCAAGCATTCCCGCATAAGCGAGCAGCATTCCTGCTGATAGTGTTCCCTGTCCGCCAAAACCGGCCAGTATTATTTCATGAACCATTTACTTTACCTCCGTGTTTTCTCCTTTAGGAATGAGCGAATAATAAAACGCGTTTTTTAAGTGAGGAATTTTCTGTCAGTACCAGGCGGAGGAAGGCGCAATAATTGCTTTATTGCAACTCAACTACGTACTGACGGAAAATAACAGCTTAAAAAATGTGAATTTATTATTTGGTCATTCCTTAAACACTCCCAACGGATAATGGGGAATCAATTCCTCCTTTACCCTTTTAAGAGCTTCTACAGGGCTTAACCCCCAGTTTGTGGGACAGGTGGACAATAACTCAACCATTGAAAAACCCTTTTTCTGTATTTGAGTTTGAAACGCTCTTCTTACAGCTTCCTTCGCCTTTTTTATATGCTTCACATCGTGCAGTGAAGCCCGTGCAATATAAGCAGGTCCTCTAAGAGTAGCCAGCATTTCACATACATTTATCGGGAACCCGTGGATGTCTGACTGCCGTCCATATGGAGTTGTTGTAGAGAATTGGTTCAACAAAGTCGTAGGAGCCATCTGACCCGACGTCATTCCATATATGGTATTGTTGATAAATATTACTGTTATGTTTTCACCCCGTGCGGCCGCATGGACTATCTCAGATGTCCCTATGGCTGCCAGGTCCCCATCTCCCTGATAGGTAAACACAATACAACCGGGATTGCTTCTTTTTACCCCTGTCGCAACGGCAGGAGCCCTTCCATGCGGAGCTTGTATCATATCACAGGCAAAATAATCATAACTATTGTACGAACAGCCCACTGATGCTATTCCAACTGTTTTACCCTCTATATCCAAATCATCCAGCGCTTCGGCAACGAGGCGATGGGCAATCCCATGTGTACAGCCGGGGCAATAATGCATTGTTGTATCTTTTAATGCTTTGGGTTTTTGAAATATAATTGCCATAGTACTACCTCCGTGTTTTTATAAAAGTATCAGGACTTGATATACGCAGCACGTTTCCCTTAAAAACTATAAGGTATATTGCAGCCCTCGCCCAGCCCTTTGTTAATTACGACTATTCTCAAACATTCTGTACATGCTTCCGGTAAATATCCCTTATCATATTAACAATATCATTTCTAACCGGAACCATTCCACCCATACGTCCGTGGAAACAGACCGGTTTTCTGCCGTTTACCGCCAGCATCACATCTTCCAGCATCTGACCTGAGCTCATTTCAACCGTCAGGAAGGCTGCCGGCCTGTCCATTACTGTTTCAAAAGCGTTTTGCGGAAAAGGCCATAGGGAAATGGGTCTTAAAAGTCCAACTTTGATCCCCTCGTTTTTCATTATGTCAATAACGCTTTTTATAATCCTTGCCACAGTTCCATATGCAACAGCAATAATATCCGCGTCTTCGCAATTGTATAATTCATACCGGCATTCTTTTTCCTTAATCAGCTTGTACTTATTCTGAAGGTTCTGGTTCATTTTCTCCAGAACAGCAGGATCTAAATGGATGGATGTAATTACATTCTGTCCGCGCTTTTTACCATGCCCTGTGACAGTCCATGGTTTTTCAGTACGTTCGATGGGCTCCTTGTCTCTGAATTCAACTACCTCCATCATCTGGCCTAATATTCCGTCTCCCTGGATCATGGTAACAATTCTATATTTTTCGGAAAGGTTAAAGGCTTCTACAGTTAATTCATATAATTCCTGTACGCTTGACGGAGCCAGAACTATCTGCCTGTAGTCCCCATGACCGCCACCCTTACACGATTGGAAATAATCGCTTTGAGCAGGTTGTATTCCGCCGAGGCCCGGGCCTCCTCTTACAATATTAACTACTACAGCCGGTATTTGGGATCCGGCAATATATGATAATCCTTCCTGTTTTAAACTGATGCCGGGGCTTGAGGAGGATGTCATAACTCTTATGCCTGTACTTCCGGCTCCGTACACCATGTTAATAGCCGCGATCTCACTTTCGGCCTGCAAAAATACGCCTCCGAGCTTTGGCAATTTCTTTGCCATATAGTGAGCAATTTCGGTCTGCGGGGTAATAGGATAACCGAAATAATGCATACATCCCGCTCTGATTGCTGCTTCCGCGATCGCTTCATTCCCCTTCATCAACAACTTCTGACCCATATGATGCCTCCTTTACTTTTCCACAATAATAACGCAGTCCGGACAGATCGCAGCACAGAACGCACAACCGATACATTTATCCATATCAGTGATTTCTGCCGGATAGTAACCTTTTTGATTCAGATCATGTTCATTCATTTTAATAATCTGTTTCGGGCATACATTTACACAAAGCCCGCAGCCTTTGCATTTTTCACTTATGAAAGTAACCTTTGCCATTGAATTCTTCCTTTCCGGAAGCCTGTATCAGTTACAGACCATATCAACAAAACCGGGACTTGATTCAAGCTTAAATACTAAATCAACAAGTCCTTGCTAAACTCAACTTTTTGTATTATAACATAAAATATTTGGCATTACCAACCTGATTTTTTGAAATGATTGCTTTATTGTCGGTTTGTTCTGCAGAGTTCAAAGTGTCGTTTGATAAATATTTTTATTTAAGAAAATAGCCCATATATTTGTTTATATAAAAAACGGGTTCCTGAAAACCCACTCCGCAAATTATATCATTTTTAATCATCGCGTGGAACGCAATTGGAATTTTTAACTCATTCGATACATCCGATATAAAGTCCCTGCCTTTTACAATATCTTGCTTTTTCGTTTTCTCCATTAAATGTGAGTTATTTATAAGATAATCCACCTTCATTCCGGATGCGGTGCGGATCTCTTCCATTATTTTATAAACACTTTCGAGTGTGCGGGTTTCCGGGCGGAAACAATTAACAACAAAATACATGCAGGTTTCATCTGAAGGCAGTTCACTTCTATATCTCCCAACCACCTTTGCTCCTGCGTCATCTCCCCCAACATCCAAAATCAGGGTTTTATCTTTATCTTTCAAATACCTGCTTAATTCACCGGTCAGGGCAGGAATATCCACATTCGTGTTTGCGTATTTGGTTGTAATAACCGTAATACCCCTGCTTTCCAACAAATTCCTGGCTTCATTGCTTCTGAAGTATGGATTTACAATATCCAGATCGGCAAGAATCGTATTATGACCTTTTTGTGAAAACTCCATTGCCATATTTACTGAGATTTCCGATTTACCGCTTCCGTAATGTCCTGTTATTATATGAATTCTTTTCCTGTGCATTGTTTCACCCTCTAATAAGCTATAGGTTTACCGATATAAAACAGGCGCAATATTTACTCGGGCATGCGTCTTTCACCTTCTAATATGCTATAGGTTTATCTATTACCCGTCAATGGTTCGGTACAATACTGTCTTCGCCCTGTTTCGTATAGATTTCCTCCAAATCTGTCAATCACAACAATAGTCGGGAAATTAACAACTTCCAGTTTCCTGACCGCCTCTGTGCCCAATTCTTCAAAAGCAATCAGTTCCTGGCTTTTAATGCACTTCGAAATAAGTGCTCCGGCACCTCCGATAGCTCCGAAATATACGGCGCCAAACCGAATCATAGCCTGTATAACTTCATCATTTCTCTGTCCTTTTCCAATCATACCCTTAAGACCCGCCTTAATCATCGCGGGCGCGTATTTATCCATTCTTCCGCTGGTAGTCGGCCCTGCTGAACCCAATACTTTTCCCTCAGGCGCCGGACAGGGGCCGGCATAATAAATTACCTGGTTTTCAAGCTCAAAGGGCAAGGGTTTTCCATTAATAATCAAATCCATTATTTTTTTATGAGCCGCATCCCTTGCAGCATAAACAACCCCTGTTATATCAACCATATCCCCTGCTTTCAGTGCATCAACCGTTTCGTGTGTAAGGGGAGCTGTAATTTTTTTTATCAAGATATCCCTCCTTATGGTATTTTGCCATACGTTTTTCCACTTTAATATACATATAAAGGTTCTTCAACCGTAACCTGAGGATTCCCGCATTTTAAGCCATGGATTAATACCAGGTTCGAAGGTTTTCTGCGGCTTGGGTGAACCAGCCGTATTGTTTTAGGTTCTATTCTTTCCCGTCGCATAAAACAGAATATATCCACCAGCCTATCGGGCTTATGGATCATAAAAAACCGTCCGTATGGTTTCAATAATCTTGAAGAAACGGATATAATCTGTTCCAGCGTACAAAAAATTTCATGCCGTGCAATGGCCTTCATATCTTTTGGATTTACAAGTCCCCCTCCTGCTTTTGTATAAGGCGGATTTGTAACAACTGCGTCAAAACTGCGGCTTCCGAACCAATCGACAGCTTCCAGTAAATTTCCTTCGCGTATATGGACTTTATCCTCCAGATGATTATATACTACACTTCTTTTAGCCATTTCCGCTATTTCGGACTGTATTTCAATGCCTATAATCTCCGCTGCTTTTGTTTTTGCAGACAGAAGTATCGGAAGAATACCTGTACCGGTACCGAGGTCGGCAATACGGGCGTTCTTTTCTACCCGTATATAATCCGACAACAATACTGCGTCAATACCAAAACAAAAGCCATCCGTTTTCTGTATAATACGAAGGCCTTCAAGCTGCAGATCATCCAGCCTTTCTCCCTGTTTCAGACATGATTGATCCATTTAGTCCACTCCGTTTTAGAGAAAGAGCCAGACTTTTATGGTCCGGCTCGTGGTTCATTCACAAATATAATTCCTAGGAGTCCGCTCGGAAAGTCGGGTATGCAGATTTTCGATTCAGTTTTTCGTGCAAATTCCGAAAAAAACGGTGAATATCTGAATATTTAACGCTTTTTTTGCAGGAGAACGCGCAGAAAAATGGGCGGAAAGACGCGTGTTTGACTTTTCGAGCGGACTACTGAGTAATACTTATTCCGGCTTTGGAGCATCGACAGGACAAACATCCGCACAAGCCCCGCATTCAATACATTCTTCCGGATCTATAACATATTTGCTGTCACCGGCGGAAATACAACTTACCGGACATTCTGATTCGCACGCACCACAACTTATGCAATCATCATTAATATAATATGCCATCCCAATACACCTCCTGGATCTGTTAAAAAAGTATTTTATGGATTCCTATGATATCCTACAATATATTGCCCTTACTGTCAATTGAAAATCGTAAAATGATGTATTAAAATTACCCTCGGAAGGTATGCCGTTTTCCGCCGCATAGTATCCATGGAATCAATCTTCCAGTTGTTTCAGTATTTCCATGTCTTCTTCCGGTTCGGGTTGTTTTTCAACATCTTTAATCAGTTTTATTTCCGTAACATGGTATTCCTTAAGGTCAGGTTCGTTTTCATTATCCAGTTTAACTTTCACCTTTTCCTCCAGAAGACTTACGTACATGACAGTACCTGCTCCATTCGGTGTTTGCACCAAAGCATTCACCTTCGGTATTCTTTTCAACAAATCCTCATAAGCTTCCTGTTCATATTTAAGACAACACATTAACCTTCCGCATGTGCCTGATATTTTTGTCGGATTCAGGGAAAGACTCTGCTCCTTAGCCATTTTGATGGAAACCGGATGAAACTCTGTTAAATGTGAACTGCAGCAAAGCGGCCTTCCGCATACACCCAGTCCTCCCATCATTTTTGCTTCATCCCTCACGCCAATTTGGCGAAGTTCTATACGTGTGCGGAATACGGCAGCCAGATCCTTTACAAGCTCCCTGAAATCAACCCGGCCGTCAGCAGTAAAGTAGAAAAGAATTTTATTGTTGTCAAAGGTATACTCAACATCAATCAGTTTCATTTCCAAATTATGCTTCTGTATTTTTTCATGACATATTTGGTATGCTTCTTTGGCTTTTTTCCTGTTTTCTTCCACTTGCCGTATATCTTCATCGGTAGCTTTTCTCATTACCTTTTTCAATGGAGCTATAACTTCGCTGTCATCCACTTCTTTAACAGAATTTACCACTTCGCCGCACTCCACTCCGCGGGCAGTTTCAACAATTACTTTTTCACCCTGTTCCAACAACACGCCGATGGGATCAAAATAATATACCTTCCCTGCATATCGAAACCTCACACCAACTACATTTGCCATTTATCTAAACCTCCTGTATTTCCAGAAATAATACTTCCAGTACTAACTGAAAATTTAAGTTATATTTAAAATTACGCCTCATCTTCTCCAACGCAGATATTTTATCCAAAAGTTTCCGTTGTGAAGATGACAAAGCAATCCTCTTAATAATATCCTTTTTATCATCATTTATCAACCTGTTTTCCATACCCTGGCGAAGCATAACGCAATCCCGGTATACCGACATTAAAATATCCAGAACCGTTGAAAGCTCTTCCCGGTTATCAGAAATCAACTTCCGCAGATTTTCGGACTGATTGAAATCCTGTGGCTTTTCAAGAAACTTCATGACCTGGCTTCTGATCTCTTTAATCATTCCCTGCTCTATAATATGAACTGCGTTTCCGGGTATACCACGGGAAAATGCCAGAATAAATTCCAGTTCTTTATCATTTGTATTGTATATCGGACTAAGAATTCTTTTCATTTCTTCTTCGGAATATGGGTTCATCCTGAAGTTTACCACTCTGGATTGTATGGTAGGCAGCAACGCGTCAAAACTGGTTGATGACAGCAGAATAACAACATACTCCGGTGGTTCCTCCAGGGTTTTTAAAAGGCAATTCTGTGCCTGTACCGTCATCAATTCCGCATGGTCTATAAAATAAACTTTTCTATTTCCATATGTAGGCCGGTCAGCCACATTTTCCTGCATATCACGAATATTATCGACACCAATGGACGCCTTATCTGTTAACACTTCATAAAAATCAGGATTTGTACCCTGCTCAAGGGTTCTGCATGAAATGCATCTGCAAGACTCTTTCTCAGATCCTAAACACAAAATTTCCTTTACAAAAGACAATGCGAAAGTTCGCTTTCCTATTCCTTCCGGTCCGGAAAATATATACGCATGGCCTAGCCGTCCGCTTGCAATTATAGTATTCAACTGTATAACAAGAGCCTTTTGTCCTACGAGTGCTTTCATATAATCCGTCCTATGGTATGTTTCCGCCGTAAATTTAATGATAAAAATTTCTTATTATATAATACCACAGAGGCTGATATATAGAAATAATTTTCTTGTTTTCAGAGCAATAACCATTGTTACTTATCATTTTTAAAAAAGCATATTTTCCGTGGGGTGTTTGATAAATTTTGTAGACACTTCTTTTTATAAAAGCTATAATCTTATATAAAGAGGTTAAAAGATAGATAGTCCGCCGCTACAGTCGGTGGGTATCTGTCGGATAAATCAGAAGGCGGGCATATCTCCAGCCTTATATAAGAACCTTGTTGCGGTGTGATGCAATTGCAATCAATTGCTTCCATTGTTATAAACAGAAAGGAAAATAACATATAATGATGTTATGAGAAATGTAATCGGCGGGAGAAGGGAATACATGAAAGTAGTCGTATTGGCAGGGGGAAACAGTTCTGAAAGAGACGTGTCCTTAATCACAGGCTCAATGATTTATAACGCTCTGAAAAGCAGGGGACACCAGGTTGTTTTACTGGATGTATACCTGGGATACGAAGGTGAGACTGCTGCAGTTTTTGAAATTGAAAAAGACTGGTCGGCCAATATAAGTGCCATTAAGGATAAAAATCCCGATATAGGGCAAATAAACGCCATCAGAAGAGATAATACCAAAGGGTTCTTCGGTCGGGGCGTAACAGATATCTGCGGTATGTCGGATATAGTCTTCATTGCACTGCATGGAGAGAACGGAGAGGACGGCAAAATTCAAGCCGCTTTTGACTTAATGGGAATAAAGTATACGGGAACCGGTTTTGCCGGCAGTGCACTGGCTATGGATAAATCAATTACGAAGGAAATCTTTTTATTTTACGGGATATCCACACCGAAGGGCATTCATATAAGAAAGGGTGAAGAATATCATTGGGATCTGTACCCTTGCGTCGTTAAAACCTGCCGCGGCGGTTCCAGCATCGGTGTTTCTATCGCAAATTCCGGGGCGGACATGAAAGCGTCTCTTACAGACGCTTTTACATACGGGAATGAAGTTATTATCGAGCAGTACATAAAGGGACGGGAGTTTTCGGTTGGGGTAATTGAAGGAAAAGCATTACCCGTTATTGAGATTGCCCCATTGGTAAGCTTTTATGACTACAGAAACAAATATCAGGCCGGGAATACAATCGAAACCTGTCCTGCCGTATTAAATGAAGATATTGCGGGTAAAATGCAGAAAACAGCAGAGGAGGCTTTTAAAGCTTTACGCATTGAAACCTATGCACGCATTGATTTTATTTTAAACAATGAAAATGAAATTTTCTGCCTGGAGGCTAATACACTTCCGGGAATGACGCCTACTTCACTGCTCCCTCAGGAAGCACAGGTAATCGGAATAGATTTTG
Source organism: uncultured Oscillospiraceae bacterium (assembly GCA_964610205.1). Classification (GTDB taxonomy): domain Bacteria; phylum Bacillota; class Clostridia; order DSM-8532; family DSM-8532; genus CAZSVI01. The sequence goes on along the minus strand of CAZSVI010000078.1, from coordinate 7,950 downwards.
CAGCATTATGTGAAAAAATTATTGAAATATCTTTAAAAAAATATTTGTAAACCAGTCAGGGAGACCAATAATGAATAATATGACGTTGACTGAAATAGCCGGAGCATGTAACGGCCGGCTTTTTGCATCTGACGGGTATCATGAAAGGAAAGCGGCAGGTGTGGTTTTGGATTCCAGAAAGGTGGAAAAGGACTATCTTTTTATCGCCGCCAAAGGCGCTCGTGCAGATGGTCATGATTTTATCGATACTGCTTTTGATAAGAACGCTCTGGCAGTTGTATGTGAAAAAGCTCCTCTTTCTCCAAAAGGACCGTATATTTTAGTGGATAACAGCTTTGTTGCGCTTAAGGATATAGCCGCATGGTATCGCATGCAGCTTAATGTTACGGTTGTAGGTATTACCGGCAGCGTAGGCAAAACCAGTGCAAAAGAGTTTATAGGCAGTGTTCTGAACCAAAAATACAGCGTACTTAAAACCGAAGGCAATTTTAACAATGAAGTCGGTTTGCCCCTTACAATATTAAAAATCCGGGACGATCACAATGCAGCCGTTTTGGAAATGGGTATCAGTCATTTTGGTGAAATGCACAGATTAAGTGAAATCGCAAAACCGGATATAGTCGTTGTAACCAACATCGGCCAAAGCCATTTGGAAAATCTGAAATCAAGGGAAGGTGTCTTTAAAGCAAAATCTGAAATATTTGACTGCATGAATAGAAACGGCAGGGTGTGCATAAACGGAGATGACGATATGCTCTCTGCAATCAGGGAGGTTAACGGAATCAAGCCTGTAAGATTCGGAATGGGAACAGATAATGATGTTTTTGCAGCCAATGTGGTTAACAGAGGATATTCAGGGTGCAGCTGTGACATACATACAAAAGGAAATATATTTCGTACCAATATTCCCCTTCCGGGCGAACATATGGTGTTTAACGCAATGGCAGCGGTTTCGGTTGGTTTGTTAATGGATTTAACCTGTGAAGAAATTGCCGCGGGAATTGAGGCAGTCCTGCCACTTGGCGGCAGAAATAATATTATCCGGCTTAAAAAATGGACAATTATTGATGACTGTTACAATGCAAGCCCTGTATCCATGAAAGCCGCAATCGACCTTTTAAGCATTGCGGATACCAGAAAAGTGGCAATACTGGGAGACATGTACGAATTGGGAGATATGGAGAATTCTCTTCACAATGAGATCGGCAGGTATGCGGCAGCCCGGAATGTTGATGTGATTTTATGCGTCGGCAAGCTCTCTCTAAATATGTACTATGGCGCCGCCGGGGGCTATACCGGAATATTATTATATTATGAAACACTGAATGAACTGATTCAGGCACTCCCCTCAATCGTTAATAAAGGCGATACGATTCTGGTAAAAGCATCTCACCGAATGGAATTTGAAAAAGCGGTAAAAACACTTATACCCGAATAGAAAATGATCGATTTAATCTTGAACGGAGCGGATGTTTTTTTAAAGAATAATGTCAAGGATAAGGCCCCTGATATCTTCAATCCGCCCTACAATTTTTAGATGATCGTGTTCTGACTTCAGAACCTCCTCTGTCAATTCTTCCAGATTTTCATTTATTTTTTTTACGGTTGAATACAGCCTGTGTCTTCCTCTCCTGTCCATAAAACTCTCTTTGGAAAACTTCGCGAACCCCCTGATTGATTCATCCAAAAATTCAGATATCATTCTCTTATATGCCTTCAATTCAGCTATATCAACCCTATCTGTCAGGTGTTCACCCTGCTTTATTATATCCTTTGCCATCTGGTGCAGCATTTCTTCCTGGTTTTTAGATGTCTGCCTCTTAAGCTGTGAATCAAAACCACTCTGATTTCTTCCCTCTACTTTAGAATTTTCATTGCCGGCTCGGCTAGATACATTTCCAGTATGGCGATTTGATCCGTCAATTTTCAACCCCATATAAACTCCTCATTTCCGGATGGGTTAATCAAACACTCCCTGAAATACCTTCCTCAATGGGTGGCCTGTTAAGTATATTGTATAGAGTGTATAGGCTATAACATTAATGAAGTGTATTTTGATCTTATTTATTATATCGGCACAGAAGCTCATCCACATATCCTTTTATCTGGGAAAAAGTATTTTCTATCCCACCGCTTCTGTCTATACGCTTAACTCTTTCCGGATACAAACCGGATATTTTCAGGTAGCCTTCATATACCTTCCGGTGAAAAGAAATATCCTCCATCTCAAGTCTGTCGGGCTGACTGGCATCAAGCCTTCTTTTCAGTGCCGTATCCGGATTTATATCCATAAAAAAGGTTATATCAGGAATTAATTGTCCGGCGGCTATATCATTCACTGCCTTTACATCACTTATACCAAGGCCTCTGGCAAACCCTTGATATACATAGCTTGAATCAACATACCGGTCACATATAACCGAGATTCCCTTATTCAATGCCGGCTTTAATACCTGTGATACCAACTGGGATCTGGATGCTGCATAAAGAAGCATTTCGGTTACCGGATCCATGTCTGTGTACTGCTTATCCAGAATGATATCCCGGATTTTTTCGCTTATCACAACACCACCGGGTTCACGCAGGGTGATTACGTCAATCCCTTTTCCAGTGAGATAATCGTGCAGCAATCCTATTTGCGTTGTTTTCCCCGAACCGTCGCCGCCTTCAAAGGATATAAACAGGCCTTTTTTCATATTATGTGTCAATCCTTTCCTTTTCGTTATTTCATTCCGGATTCTTCTTTTGGACTACCCTTATTTTATCACCGGCTGACCCATTTGATTTCATAAGGCCCTGGATAGTTTGTCCCGCAAGGATAACTTGCTGAAGGTATTTAATTTGTTTTCTGTTTATGGTTTCCCCGGGGCAAATTACCGGTATTCCCGGAGGATATGGCGTAACCATTCCGGCGCTGACATACCCTTCGGTTTCATCCAGCGGCAATTCCACACACTTATCCCAAAAATCCGGTATATCCGAAGTCGTGCTGTGTTCCATTTCAAACAAACTCAGGCACGAAGTCACGGCATCTGAATGTTTTGATTGATTATCAAGTTCAATAAAGCATCTTTTCAGGCTGTCCAATTCTTTTTCCGTATCTGAAGGTGTAACAATAAATACCACATGGCAATCATCCGCCATTTCAGGCACAATACCGTATTTGTCTTTTATTCTCCGATACAGTTCATGTCCTGTTATATCCGACTGTGACGTATCTATTACCATCCGGGTGGGATCTCTTGAAATATTTCCGGTTTTATCCGGAATCAGCCTGAAATTCTTCATCCGGGACAATTCCTGTTTCATTTCAGAAAGGAGAATCAGAAGTTTTTCATACTTCTCTTCTCCTTCTTTTTCGAAAATATACCGTGCATAGTCAATCGAGGCCATAACAGCATAGGACGGACTTGTCGTAGTCAGCATCGAAACCGCTCTTTGTACTCTGTTTGCATCCACCTGCGGGCTTCCGATATGCAGAACTGCCGATTGTGTAAGTGCCGGCATTGTTTTATGCAGGCTTTGAACACACAAATCGGCACCCTGTTCCAACGCTGTTTCAGGTAACTTCCGGGAAAATGCGAAATGAGCCCCGTGAGCTTCATCCACCAGAAGCAGTTTACCGGAGGCATGAAGAAGGCGGGCCAGCTTCGCAACAGGAGTACAAAACCCCATATAGTCCGGTGAAGTAACAATTACCCCCTCAATATCGGGGTTTTCCCCTATAGCTTTTTCCCAGGCCGGCAGTTCAACCGGCATCACCCATTGCCAGGAATCACTAAACTGTGGCGTTACAAAAACCGGATGAAGCCCAAAGAGAATCATCCCGTTTATCACCGACATATGGCAATTCCGGGCTACAAGGATCTTATCCCCTTTTCTGAAAGACGACAGAAGCATTGCGTGAATCCCCGAAGTAGAACCGTTCACCAGAAAAAAGGACTTTTCCGCACCAAAAGCTTTAGCACAGGCATTCATGCTTTCCAGAATCACACCATCAGGGTCATGAAAATTGTCCAGCCCGGGAATTTCAGTTACATCGAAACAGGCCAGGCGTTCACCAAGCCAATTGGGGAACCCCTTTCCGCCTTTATGGCCCGGCATATGCATGCTGATCTTTTCTCCGGCCTGGTACTCTTCCAGCGCTTTTACAAGCGGAGCGTCGTCAATATTTTTATCTTCAATCATCATTCTTTCCTTGTTCTTTCATATCCCCGCCCTTTATTTTTCCAGACATCTTATAATTTCACCTGCATACATCCTGTGATAGTCTTTCAGGGGATAATTCTTTGTATCAAGACTTTTATCAATGAAGTTTTCCGGACTTATATCCTGAAAATATACCTTTCGGCATTCAAGCACAAGCCGGGCTTCATTGAAGTATACCGCTCCCGATTCGCTTTCGGCGGCGGTTAATCCCGTTTCCTTTACCTTGTCACAATCCCTTCCCGAATGGCTGCCGCAGAAGCTTAATACTTTCCGGTAGGAATCATCGAAAAATGAAAGTGTAAATGTATCGGTGTTTTCAGTAAATCCATAAGTGTGGCGGGTCGGCCTTATAAAGCAAAAACAGACCTTTTTGCCCCACAGGATGCCAAAACCGCCCCAGGCCGCCGTCATGGTATTGAAATGCTCCCTGTTTCCGGCGGTCACAAGAAACCAGTCTGTTCCGATAGCTTTGAAGGGATTGTCTTTAATCTCTTCCGGTTTGATTTCAATAAACTGTTTTTCCACTATTAATCACTCCTTTTCTGAGAAGCAAGAGGAAGCAAGGGAACCGTCCCTCTTTGCCTTGAGGAAGCAAGGGAACCGTCCCTCTTTGCCTTCCTCTTTGCCTTTTGCCGCTACTTTGCCTGAATCTCTATCCATGCCTGATTATATAACTCTTTTACTATTCCCAAATCCACAAAAACCTCACAACGATCCAATATTTCGTCTGAAGGCAAATAAGCCTGCATTTCAAGAATCTCAGGGCTTTCTTCCCGCATCATTTCCAAAGCCGCGTAATTTGGTGTGGAATATCCCACATATTCGGTATTTGCATAAGCATTTTCAGGATCCAGTATAAAGTTTATAAACATTTCCGCTTCTTTTTTATGTTGGCTTGTTACGGGTATAACCATACAATCAACCCACAGATTGGACCCTTCCTTCGGAACGGCATATTGAATATTTTCAACATCCTGAAAGTATATGTCCATTGCGGCTCCGGACCAGTTCAGCGCAAGTGCCGCGTCTCCGTTAATCATCATATCCACTATTTCATCTACATAATATCCATTTACCAAACTTTTTTGACCTATAAGCAGATTTTTTGCCTGCTCAATTTCTAAAGGATTAATAGAGTTTACCGAATATCCCGATTTTTTCAGTGCTATTCCAATACTATCCCTCATACTGTCAAGCATCAGAATCTTCCCGGTATATTTTTCATCCCAGAGGATATCCCAGCTATCCACAGTCTCGGTTACCATATCGGTATTATACAGGATTCCGAGTGTTCCCCAGAAATATGGCACCGAATATTCATTTAACGGATCATAATTTTGATTCTTAAACCTTTCATCAATATACTTGAAGTTAGGGATATTCCTGAAATCAATTTCCATCAGCATGCCTTTTCCAATCAGTTCCTCTATAATGTAATCGGACGGAAAAATTATATCATAGTATGAGCCTCCTCCTTCCAGCTTCGCCATCATAAACTCATTAGTATCATATAATTCATAATTTACTTTTATGCCCGTCTCTTTTTCAAATTTCGTCAATAGACTTTTGTCAATATACTCTCCCCAGTTGAATACATTCAAAACAACCTTATCACGGCCTTTACAGCCGGATATAAGAGTAAAAACGGTAACGGCAAGCAGACATGCCGCCAGAAATTTAAAACTTTTTTTCATGGTATCAATTCATCTCCCTTTGTTGTTCTTTTATTAATTAACAGCAGTAAAATAACCACCGTTAATAACATCAATGTGCTTAAAGCGTTAATTGAAGGCTTTATTCCCCTCCTCGCCATGGAATATACGACAATTGACAGATTTGTAACCCCTGAACCTGTATTAAAAAAGCTTATGACGAAATCATCAACAGACAATGTGAAGGAAATAAGCGCTCCGGTTATTACCCCCGGCATAATTTCAGGTATTATAACCTTTCGTAATGCATGAAATGGCGTAGCGCCCAGATCCAATGCAGCCTCGGCCATATGCCGGTTCATCTGCCTGAGTTTTGGAAGAACCGATAAAATCACATAGGGTATACTAAACATGACGTGGGATAAAAGCATGGTGACAAACCCCAGCCGTATATTTGCCGACAGGAAGAGAGTCATTAACGCGACGCCTGTAACTATATCCGGATTCAAAACCGGAAGGTAGTTTATATTTAAGACAGCCTTCCTCCCTAATAAATTCATATTATGTATTCCTATAGCGGCAAACGTACCTATCAGCGTTGATATAACCGCTGATAAAAAAGCTATTACGAATGTATAGTACAATGCCTTATTGATATCCGGATCCTTTAAGAGTTCCGCATACCATTTAAGTGTAAAACCGCCCCATTGGCCTCTTGACTTGGATTCATTGAAGCTGTATACAATCAATACCAGGATGGGAGCATACAAAAACAGAAAAATAATCCCCATATAGGTTCTTTTTATTATTTTGGTTACCATATAGCGGCACCTCCGCCCGTATTATCGGTATCCACCCTGGACATAACCGCCATTGAAATTAAAATCATAATCATCAGGATAATGGACAGGGCCGAACCAAAATGCCAGTCTCTCTGTACCGTAAATTGCTGTTCAATAAGGTTGCCGATAAGAAGTTCCTTTCCTCCGCCCAAAAGCTTTGATATGACAAAAGTACTGACAGCCGGCATAAAAACCATGGTAATACCGGAGATAATTCCGGGTATCGTAAGGGGAAAAATCACTTTCAGAAATGTTATAAACCTGTTTGCTCCAAGGTCCATAGCCGCTTCCAATACATTTTTGTCTATCTTTGATAATACGGTATATATAGGCAGAACCATAAATGGCAAAAAATTATACACCATCCCCAGAACTACCGCAGTCTGTCCCGGCATAATGGTCAGCGGCGGTAACCCGATCAATTCAAGAATCTTGTTCAAAAAACCATTTGGAGACAGAATAGCCATCCATGCATATGTACGAAGAAGGAAATTCATCCAGATAGGAACCAGAAAAAACAACAGAAGCAGACTTCTGTGTTTCATCTTTGCCCTGGATATGATAAAGGCTACAGGATACCCAAGAAGCAAGCAGATTATTGTGGATACCAATGCAAGCCGGAATGATTTCCAGATAACGCTTAAATACATGATATCAAAAAACCTGGCATAGTTATTAAGGGTAAAATATAGCGTGGACGGCTGGTGAATATTCCCGGCGGTAAAACTGTAAAACAGCACAAGAACCAGAGGAATTACAATAAATATTGCCATCCATATAATATACGGGTATGCCAGCAGCCGGGATCTATTTTTCATGGTGTCTCTCCTTTTTCATTACATGGATATCCTCAGAGCCAAAGATAAGCCCGACATTTGTGCCAATTTCCTGCATATCGGTGCTGTGAATCATATACATGAAATTATGGCTTTCCACCATCATTTCATAATGAACTCCCTTAAACACAACAGACGCTACACGGCCTTGAAGATGACCCTGTTCGGTTGACGTTACCTCAATGTCTTCAGGCCTTATTACTACATCCACCTGTTCATTCCTTTGAAAACCACTGTCGACACATTGAAACTTCCGCCCCGCGAATTCAACCAGAAAGTCCTCCGGCATCACACCCTCCAGAATATTGCTTTCTCCTATAAAATCCGCGACAAAACGGTTTTCCGGTTCATTATATATATCTACCGGACTTCCAACCTGATGTATCACTCCCCTGTTCATTACAACAACCG
>CAZSVI010000077.1:8670-17677 GCA_964610205.1 uncultured Oscillospiraceae bacterium | reverse complement strand
GCAAAACCATTTTCAAAGTTTAGTTTTATCTCCTCTTTTTTAATGCATGCAATTGCCATACAATTACCTCCTTGTATATTTTTATCTGTTTTTATAGTTTATACAAACATTTATCATACCATATTATTCATAGCGACCATACTTTTGGATGGCATACTATTAATCATTATGCTCTATTTATTTACACGTTGTTTTGCAGTCGCTATGTAATCCACTGACATATTGCCCTTTTCATCAGATACGATCACAACGCCGTACTCAGAAAGAGCCATTTCAACAGAAACATAATCATCAACAACATCTGCAAGAACTTTTTCCGGCATCCGCATGTAAGGATCACCATAGCCACCTGCGCCAGGCGTGTTAGCAATCACGACCTCGCCCTTTCTCATAACATTGCCTGTACTTTTGGAAGGCATTTTGGTTTCCTTGCCGTTATATCTTCTGTAAAAATTTCCCGTCGCGCCTTTATGACCACCTTCCAGCCCATAGGGGGCATAGATCTGCCGGTCTCCGGTTGCTTTCATTAATATATTGTCCCGCATGATCTCATACTCACGATGGATACCCAGACCGCCGCGGAATTCACCCGCGCCGCCGGAATCCCTGCGCAGCGCATACTTTTTTATTGTAATGATGGGAAACTCGGTTTCAAGCGCCTCAATAGGCATATTGGATGTATTGGTCAAATGCACCTGAACGGCACTGAGACCATCCGCGTGACAGCTCGCCCCGGATCCTCCCGCAATGGCCTCATGGCAAATCAGGGAACCGCCCGGACGATATGGATCATCACAAGCAAAGACAACGGTCTGGCAGGTGCTGTTGCAGCCGGCAATCACACGTTCCTTTGTAACATTGGCTAAAGCTCCGAATATTACATCAGGCACACGCTGTGCCGCGTTTATAGTCAAGCCAAGAGGCGCGGGATCTATCGGATTGACCAGAGACCCTTTGGGTGCAATGACATCAAATACTCTGAAAATGCCCGATGTTGCAGGAATATCTGAGCCAAACAGCACTTTTAGAGAATAGAAGCAACATGCCAGCAGCGTATTATAGGAAATATTCAGCGGAGACTTGATCTGACTACAGGTTTGTGAAAAGTCAAATGTAAGGGAATCCCCTTTCACATGGATGTCCACTGCGACCTGAAGTGGTTCAGGATGGTTTTCACCGCCGTCATCAATAAAATCCGTATAGGAATATATGCCATCGGGAATTTGCGAAACCGCTGCACGCAAACGTATTTCGGAATAATTCTGAAGCTCATCCATGCAGGCTAAGAGACCATTGCCATATTTTTCATAGGCTTCACACATACGTCTGGCCCCAACGTGATTTGAAGAAATCTGTGCGGTTAAATCACCCTCTCTTTCAATACGAGCTCGTGTATTGCCCAGAATTAGGTTCCAAACATCTTGATTCAGCTTGCCTTCGTTGCAGATGCGGATTACCGGAATTCTTATCCCTTCCTGAAATATACTGTCCGCATAACTGGATGTACTACCGGGAACCATACCGCCGATATCAGAATGGTGTGCCATGTTCACAATCCAGCCGATGATATGGTGGTCACCAAACACTGGCTCTGCAACGACAATGTCAGGAAGATGGTTTCCTCCTCCATTATAGGGATCGTTGCCAATGAACATGTCACCCGGTTTGACAGTATCACAGGGATAATGCTTATAAATGTATGGAACGAAGGTCAGGAATGCATTCAGATGCATCGGCAGATAGTCGGCCTGTGCCACCAGGGAACCGTCTTGTCCAATTACAGCGGAAGAAACGTCGCGGCGCTCCTTGATGTTTGTGGAATATGCGCTCTTAATGATGGAAAGACAAGTTTCTTCGGCGATTGACATCATCAGATTTCCAATAATTTCAACCATTACGGCATCATTTTTGATTTCTTTGTTCACTATTACTGTTTGCCTCCTTCCTTACTGACATGCAGGTTTCTGAACCCATCAGTTCTAACGATCCAATCGGGTGGAATAACAGATGTACAGTCCATCTGATCGATAATCATTGGTCCCAATGCAACACAGCCAGGCGTAAAGCTGTCTCGATGATATACGGGAGTCGGTATGAATTCTTTTTTCCCCACAAACAGAACATTTCTGACTTCAATCGGTTTGGGCAGTACTGCTTTTGGATCTTCCGGCTCCGCCTTCAGATCGGGTTTGTCAATCTGTCCAATCGCGGATATACGGTAGTTAACCAGCTGTATGTTAAATGCTTTGTTGAAATAGCCGAAATTTTTTTCATGGGCCGAATGAAAATCTTCAAGCAAGGATGCCAGTATATCTTCTGTAACCATTCCACTGGGAATCCCGACATTGATCTCATAATTCTGACGCTCATAACGGGCATCTACGGAGAATAAATAGGAACGCTTGTCATCCGCAATACCTTCGCGGTTTAGCAGTTCATCACCGTTATCAACCAGAGAACTGAAAACCGCATTGATTGCATCCAGATTTTCAGGCTTTGCCAGCACTAAACCCGAACGGCTCAGGTCAAATTTTGTGTCGGCCATCAAAAGACCAAGGGAGCATAATGTACCGGGCGCCGGTGGGATAAGAACATTTTTTATATTCAGTTCATCTGCAACCTCACAGGCATGAAGCGGGCCTGCTCCACCGAAAGCCATCAGCGTAAACTCTCGCGCATCGTAACCGCGTTCAACGGAGACCACACGAATTGCACGCATCATATTAGAATTTACAACAGAGATAATACCTGTTGCTGCTTCATCCATTGACAGGTTGGCTTTTTCGCAGATTTTCTTTTGTATAGCATCCTTTGCAAGATCCGGATATACTTCCATGCGTCCCCCGAGAATTTTCTTCTGGTTCAGCTTGCCAAGATATATATTGGCATCGGTAACAGCAGGAAGTGTACCTCCACGATTGTAGCACGCAGGGCCGGGGCGTGCGCCTGCGCTTTCCGGTCCGACCTTGAGCACACAACCTTCATCGATGTGCGCAATACTGCCGCCGCCTGCGCCTATAGTGACGATATCTATCATAGGAATACGCGCGGGATGCCCTTCAATCAGGCGTTCTGCGGAAAGCTGAGGTTTTCCGCCGCTAATCAGGCTGATGTCTGCGCTGGTTCCGCCCATATCGAAGGTAATGATATCGCCTATACCACAAAGGCCACCGATATACGCGGCTCCGACAACACCAGCCGAGGGGCCTGATACCGCAGTCTTTATGGGGCAGTCAACAGTCTCTGAAATAGATATGATACTGCCATTGGATTGGGTTACATATGGATTGATACTAATGCCGATGTTTTTAATCGACTGTTCAAAGTTTTTCACATATTTCTTCATAACAGGTCCAAGATACGCATTCAAAACTGTCGTACTCATTCTGGAATACTCGCGGAACTCCCGAACCAATTCATTCGAAGCAGTTACATATATCTCGGGATAGCACTCGTGGACAATTTCTTTGATACGCTTTTCATGAGCAGGATTCATAAAGGAAAATACGGTGCAAATGGCAATTGCTTCCGCACCTCTGCTCTTTAGATATTCTGCCACATAACGGACAGCATCCTCATCAAGCTGTGTCATTACGCTGCCATCATACAGAATGCGTTCAGTAACCTCACACTGCATACCCGGAGCCAACAGACTCACGGCCTTGGGACGAAGAAGATCATACAGGTTTGGACGCTTCTGCCATCCAATATCAAGTATATCTTTAAAACCTTCGGTTGTAATCAGACCAACCATGGCGCCTTTTTTCTCAATTAGTGCATTGGTAGCAACGGTTGTTCCGTGTGCCAGATAAGATACCTGGTCCGGTTTCAGGCTAAGAAGCTTCAGCACTTCTACAATACCCTCGACAATAGCATTGGAGGGATCACCCGGTGTCGAACTCAATTTATAGTTATAGATAGTGTCCGTATCTGTGTTGAAGACGGACAGATCTGTAAACGTACCACCTACATCTACACCAAACAAATAACTCATATTATTTCCCAATCAGCCGAATGATGTCCGTATCATCCTGCTTGCCTTTTATGTTTTTAGATAAAGATATGGCATCAAAAACAACTTTTTTTCTGTTCTGGTCACAATTGTTGCAGAAAACCTACTCTGCATACCAATTCAAATTATACTTTAATTGCTTCTGATGCCTTTGTCATTCAATGACCAAACATATTGATCAAGGTAATACTCATCAGTTGACCGAGGGCCTGCATGCCTCAATGGTTTCAAAGATGCCCGGGTCCTCAAAGAATCCTTCATTAACGAGCTGTGAACGGAACGATATCATATCATCAATCCAAACCTGCTGGTCTACCTCGATGAAGATTGCGCCTTCCTCAGTCATGGTAGGTTTGTATTTTTCCCAATCACTCAGTACATGCTCGTTATAGAAATTACAAGCCTCTGCGGCTGCCTCATATATAATTTGCTGCTGTTCCGCTGTGAGAGATTCCCAGATGTTATTGGACATCATGATGCAGTCGAGGGGGTATGCAAAATTTACCATAGAAACATATGGAGCATACAAATGGAACTTGGATGTAGAAAAAGATTCACAGCTGGTTTCACCGCAGTTGACTACGCCTTGCATCAGCGCCATGGGATATTCCGCCCAGGAAATCTGGTTGGTGGAACAACCCCAATAGGAGAAGAATTTAAACTGCATGGGAACATTTGCAACACGTGCTGCTTTACCCTCAAGATCATCGGGCGTGTAAGCAGGGGTAGTGGAGATAATAACGCGGGGAGTACGAACCATGTTCGCAGTAATCAGACGAAGATTTACCTTCTTTGCCAGTTCTTCAATAGCAGACTTGCCATAATCACTTTCGAGCCAGGCCATGATGTGCTCGCCGGATTCAAACGCGAAGGGAACGGCAAGAGCATTCAGAGGGTTGCTGTAGGTACCATATACATCGATACCTGTACAGTTACCTGCCTGATTATCAGCCATCATGGCCTCAATTTGCGCGGTACTGGAGCCAAGCTGTTCAGAAGGATACCATTCGCAAACCAGTTCTCTGTTTGTCCTTTCGGTAACGAGATTACAGAATTGTTCCATGCAAACGGAACCAAGCTTGTCAGGAGCACTTGCATTGCCGAATTTTAAGACTCGAGACTTAACAACGGTCTCTTTTGTTTCTTCTTTTACCGGTCCGGTAGTCGTGGTACCCGTCGTGGAGGCTACAGTGGGTTCGGTCCTGGGGGTACAGCCTGCAAACAGAGTTGCGGCCATAGCTACCATGAGAACGATTAATAACAGTTTTTTCATACTTTCATTTCCCCTCTCTGATTTTTATTTTATTCGGCAATTATCCCGGAAGGATATCTGCCAAAATTGTTTCAATAGAACCGCAAAATGCGGAACCTATTAAAATCTAAAATTATGTTCAATACACACCAAACAGCTTTGGAATTACAAGAACCACTTCGGGAATATAGGTAAGAATCAGCAGTGTAACGAACAAGGGTACCAGCAGCAGCAAAGCTGGTTTGAGCGCATTTTCAAATTTGATGCTACAGCACTTGCAGGTGGTAAACAGCGCAGGCGCCATAGGAGGTGTTGTGCCGCCGATCATTGTGGTGAGAACAAGCACAACGCCGAGATGCAGCAGATCAAGGCCCAAAGAATTTGATAAGCTGATGAGGAACGGCGTCATGAGGATCAGGATGGAAGAACCGCCCATGAAGCAACCCATGAACAGCAGAATACCATCGAGAACCAGAAGCACAAGAAACTTGCTCTGTAATAGAAGAAGACCGTTGAGCATACTTTTCATTAAACCGCTTGTAGTAATAAACCAATTGAATATTTGGCCCGCACCCATCATGAACAGAACCATGGTGGTGGTATGCAGTGAACTCTTAAGAGTTTCCACGATACTCTTTAATTTAAAACGCTTATAAATAACCGCAAGAATCACAACATACACAGATGCTACAACACCTGCTTCTGTTGTCGTAAAAACACCGCTTAGCATACCTCCGATCAGGAGAACGGGAGCGCCAAGTGAGGGAAGCGCACGCAACCCATATTTGAAAACATTACGCCAGTTTTCCTTTTTTGTTTTGGGTGCAAGCTTTGTATTCTTTCTACACATGAAATAGCACATAATCATTAAAGCAATGCCCATGATGATACCAGGCAGGAAGCCAGCCATGAAAAGAGCAATAATGGAAACAGATGCCATGGAACCATAAATAACGAAGCTGATGGATGGAGGAATAATCGGGCCAATTCCTGCGGAAGTTGAAGTAACAGCGGCAGAAAATCCATCATCGTAGCCGGCGTCAACCATGGCTTTTACCTCGATCTGCCCGAGACCGCCCGCGTCTGCAATGGAAGAACCGGACATACCGGCAAAAATCATGCTTGCAAGAATATTTGCATGCGCCAGGCCACCCGTAACATGACCGACAAGCGCTTTTGCAAATTTAAAAATATCTTCCGAAAAACCAAGAGAGTTCATAGAAGACCCAACGAATATGAAGGTCGGTATTGCCAGCATAGTCCAGCTTGCAAAAGCGTTGCCCATAACATTGGCAAACATGGAGAAATTAACACCTTCCACTATACAATAAAGTGCGGCTGGAACCATCATTGAAAAAGAAATGGGAGCATTGATCAGCATCAATATAATAAAGATTACAAAATATATCCAAACAGGAATTATCAGTGTCATATAATGTCTCCTCCTTCTCTTGCCTTCTCCTTATCCGCAAAAAGCTTAATGATTCTGCACGCGCATACAATGATCAGCATGACACCGAGAACAATGACAGGCAGAGCGTAGTAATAGCATTTGGAAAACGGAAGCCCTCCCTGAGGAAACGCAAAACTCTGAACCTTAAACTGCCGCTTGCCTCCCTCGATTAAAATACCCCCCAAAGCAATACCAATCATGTTGACAAAGCACTGCAGCCACTTGTGCCATCTTTTAGGAAACAATCTTAAAAAGTATTCCACTTGAGCATGCCCGTTCGAATAAGTGACCGCCGCAGCGCCGAAAGCAGCAAACCAAACGACCATGCCTGTAACGCTCTCTTCAATACCGTAAATTGGTGAATTGAAAAAATAGCGGAGGAAAATCTGAATGGCCAAAAGGATCATAAAAATTGCTTGAAAAGACATTGCAATCCCACTGGTAATTTTAATCATCCAGTCGGCTGCCGTACAAATGCGCATAAATGGGTTGTCCTTTTTCATTTCTGAAAGATACCTCCTTCAATCGCCGAACGATAAAGAGAGTCCTTTTACAGGAGAAGTCTGCGTTCTTTTACCCAATCCACATTCCTTTGGGTAGCCGCATTAGGATCCTGAAGATAGCGTTTATCATTAATCTCGAAGGATAAAGTGCCCTGATAACCGCAGGCAATGATCCGTTCGAGATAATAATCCATAGGGAACATACCGTCTCCAATAGCAACATGCATTCCCGGACCGTCTGTAAAATGTATGTAAACAAGATTAGACCCAAGATTGTCAAAATAGGAATCAACGCTTTCATTCATATAATTCATGACGCCAATGTCCATGATGCTCTTAAGATAAGGAGAATTTACTTCACGAACCATCTTTGCGGATTGCTTGCTGGTATTGATTATATTGGATGTGCCCGGTGTCAGTGGTTCTATCATAAGCATGACGCCAACTTGTTCCGCATACTCCGCAAGCTCCAGCAAAGATTCACGGCAAATCCCCCAACGCATATCAAAAGCTGTATTTTGATAGCCATAGCCCGGAGAAATGAGCATCGTAGGCACATCGAGCTTTGCAGCCGTTTCCAGGCTCCTCTTTGCCATAATGACGGAACGGCGGCGAACCGGCTCCTCATCGCTGGAAATACTGACAGGATAGGCACCCTGCGCAGGCGTAAAACTGACAATCCTGATTCCACGTTCCGCACATGCATTCTTTACACGTAAAATTAAAGTATCGTCTACATCCATAATGTAAAAATGCGGCATTGCGCCGAAAAGTTCAATTCTACTAATTCCAAAATGCTTCATGGAATTCAGGAAATATTCAATTGAATAATAAATATAAGGACAATTCATCATTGCAAAGGTACAGCTATTGTGTGAGTAAATCATAATCACCCCGTTTTACCATCTGTTATAAGCTTCCCGTTGCATAAGAGTTACATTGACTTTTATCAATTAAATATTATCATTGTATTACGTATTTGTAAAGTCGGAAATATTGGCATATAATATCAACATTTTCGATAATTTAATTTTATTATAATAACAGAAGCAATTGCAACACACCGTTATTGCAACAGAAGCAATTACTTGTAATTGCATCACACAGCAACAAGGTTCTTGTCACGAAGTGATAAGTTTCTTCTATGGAGGCGGGAGTAGAGGATTTTGCTGTGAAAATTCCAGCAATGAGCGACCCGTAAGATATGCACATCACCTGATAGAGGAAATCGATACCCGCCACCTATAGAGGTGGGGCGGGAGCCCATTTTGGTTCCTCGTTATAATTCTTTATATAAATACATCATTAAGACTGTGAATAATTATGGTAAGATTATTATGTCCTTCTGCGTCTTCAAAAAATCCTTAAGATATCTTTCAAACATATTAATTGCTTCATTTAAGCGTTGTCCGGGGTTTCGCCGCGTCAACATATAGCAAATCCGTTCAGGAATTTCTTCTGTGCATTCATGTATTTCAATATTCTTTCGATGGTACATTAATGATTTTGCTACAGAAACAGGACAAATCGTCCAACAATTCGGATTATCAATGAAGTCGCCAAGCAGCGAAATCGTTTCTAACTTAACAAAAGATCGAATCGAAGGATTCCAATGAGTATCACACCATTGTTCAATTTCAGCGCTCCATCGTAAATTCACCAGATAAGTAGGATCTAATTCTCCGGGCGCCAGTGATCTGTTTGGCCACCCAGATAACGCAGAACATAATATTACCATTTTTTCAGACATAATAGGTTTTGTTACCACATTATCATAGCGAGATGTA
>CAZSVI010000077.1:0-8660 GCA_964610205.1 uncultured Oscillospiraceae bacterium | reverse complement strand
GTAAAATATACAAATCCTACGTCTACGTCATAATTATCTATCATCTTATAAATTGATGCCGCATTCGGAGAACAAATTCTCAGCTTTAAATTAGGTTCCGAAGCAAGCATTTTTTTGTAAAACGGAGGAAACAGATGAGCATTTAAAGTGTCAGGACATGCAATAGACAGAAATATCTCCGAGGTGTGCTGACTAAAGTAGTTTATTTCCTTACTCAACATCATCCATCTTTCGGCCAAAGAAATAAATGCTTTCCCTTTGTCAGTCAGTTCTACACCGCGTGATCCTTTTTTCCGTTCTATCAGTATTACACCCAACTCATCTTCCAATTGCTGAAGCCTTCCACTAACTGTAGACTGTGAAAGGTAAAGATTATTTGCAGCCTCTGTGATGGTACGCGTTCGGGCTACTGTTAAAAATGTTTCAATAAAAGCAATGTTCATATGACCCTCTTTATATCGGATTACAATATATTTTAAATCGATATTATCCGCTTGTCAAATATCTTTGATAATATCCGGAGACTTTTCGAGTAGGCTAAACTTTGAAAACAAGATCGCTCTTTTCCGGTATTCCCATCTCTTTAAAATACCGGTTTTCCAGAAGAATCCATTCTGAAAGAAATCTTTTATGCATCAAGGGCCCGTTTCTTTTAAGAATTCTATGGCTTTGTTCCCTTTCATCAACGCCAAGGAATATTTTCAAATCGTATAAATCTATAAACGCGGGGTGCATACTGTAACAACCCTCTATAATATTTAATCTCCCAGGAAACACATGAACGGATTGGTCCATAGTGTTTTTTTCGCAATTATAGATATGGTATTTAAATTCATCTCCGCTTTTCAGTCCTGTTATTACTTCTTTAAAAAACCGTTCATAATCAATATTCCCGCCGGCTTCATTCAACCGGCGCATTGTCCTCTGATTAGGCTTAAGAAAAAAGTGATCGGTATGGAACAGATTGCAATCGTATGTTTGGTCAAGAAGAGCGGCTAATGTGCTTTTTCCCGCTCCGCTGTTACCATCAATGGCTATATGGACAATTTGCTTAGAACATAATAAAGAGTCGATCCTGCAAAAAACCTCAAAAAAATCATTATAAGCATCCCTGACAACACGGTATGCCGGTGAATATGCTTCGCGGTAAACCGTGCTATGGCTCACCGGAGGATATCCTGTTTTTTTATACGCATCCAGATAAGTTTCAAGTTCACAAAGGGTATACGGAAGTTCGTTATCCATGCAGCACTGCCTCAGTACATTAAGTTTTATTTCAAACCTGCGGATGTTACCATGAAAAAAGTTGGCGGTTTCCATAAAAAACCTGTTTGCGGTCTCCGGATTAATTCCGGTATCTTTTAATCCGGTAAGATGCAACCTGTAAAGCCCGTTGCCTATTGACTCAAACATGGGTTTTTCCGAATTGGTCGCATATGTTTTTAAAGAACATATCTCTTTCCGCAAAAAGTTTAAACTATCTTCTTCGCTGTTAATCAAGTGCCCCCCGGCAAACTCATTCTGATAGACCATTTTTACCGCATCCTGAATTTGCATCCGGGGATAGCGTTTATAATGATCAAGCAGACAAGCTTTTATATCGTTTTCATTATTCATCCTTCTGATTTCCTGTTCTATAAGAATTCCTTAATAATTCTGCCATATATCATGTAAATAATCAATGCCTTGAAAATCCTTAGGTGTGCGACATAAAAGTAGGTATCTTATCATTTGTATCCCTCCAATATGAATTGTAGATATATATAAAAACAATATATATTAATAAATACAGGTCAAATTAAAAAATATTCTTATGTCTCACACCCAAAATCCTTCCCTTTGTTGTAGTGTTTTCAGAAACCTGTTATAATTAATTGAATTATAACAATAGAAGCAATGCCATGGCAATTAGAAAATAAAATCTTTTTTGCCCTGTTTTTATTTACCAAAAGGAGTTTTATGATGTTTTCGGTTATTTTTGATATGGACGGCGTTTTGGTTGATTCAGAGCCGGTTATTCGCGAAGCGGCAATATTAGGGTTGAAAGAGTATGGCGTTCACGCTGTTCCGGACGATTTTATTCCTTTTGTCGGTACGGGAGAAGATCGGTTCATCGGCGGTGTTGCGGAAAAACACGGTGTTTTCTATCAACCTGAAATGAAATGCCGGGTTTATGAGATTTATCTGGAAATTGTACGCGACAGGATAAAAATATATGACGGCATTCATGAGTTATTGAACCTGCTGTGTGAAAAGGGAATTAAAACCGCCGTAGGAAGCAGCGCAGACAGGATAAAGGTTGACGCGAATTTAAGCGCCGCCGGTATTCCGGCGGATATTTTCAGTGCCATTGTATGCGGAGAGGATGCAGAAAATAAGAAACCGGCGCCCGATCTGTTTTTAAAAGCGGCACAGGCAATGGGAGTAAACCCGGCCGACTGTATTGTCGTGGAAGACGCGGTAAACGGAATTAAAGCGGCGAAACTGGCCGGAATGAAATGTATAGCGGTTACATCTTCTTTTTCATTGGAGCAGCTTATAAGAGAGAAGCCCGATTATATATGCGGGAATATTCCAGATGTGCAGCAACAATTGATAAAACTGGCATTAAACAAATGAGGGTAAAAATATGAGTAAGCCAATCCTTCAGACCGGGCAGAATATTCAATTGACTACCAATTCAAACTTTTACAGGAATATTTATGAGAGCAGAATTATAAGTGTCTACGAAAATACTCTTAAGATTAGTACGCCCTATTATAAGGGCCTTCACGTTCCGCTGAACGTTGGCTTTGTACTTAATTTAAGGGTTTTCACCTCCAACGGTGTCCATTCCTTCACAACCGAAGTTATTGACCGGGATATAGAAAATCATATTGTTATCGTGAAGCTGCCTTCAATATGGACTCATCTTTCCGAAGTGTCCGGTTCACCTCACGGCAATTGCAAATTTGTGACGGTAAGCAGCGGAAAAGGCGGTGTCGGAAAAACCAGCTTCATTATAAATTATGCGATTGCCCTTGCCAGCCTGGGGAAACGGGTTGTTTTGTTTGACGCCGATTTGGGCATGGCGAATGTGGATGTCCTTTTAAAGGCAAGCACCCGGTACAGTATAGTTGATGTGATTGAGGGCTCCAAAGAAATCCGCAATGTGATAACCGAAGCTCCCGGAGGTATTCATATTATTGCAGGCGGCAGCGGCATGCAGGAACTGGCAAGCCTTTCAACACCACAATTTTATAGAATTACAAACGGCTTTTCATATCTTGAGAACAATTACGATTATGTCCTTATCGACACAGGGGCCGGCTTATCCAGAAATGTAACCGATTTTATTTTTGCCTCTGAAGAGACAATTATTATTACCACTCCCGAACCACATGCCATTACCGACGCATATTCAATCATAAAGGTAATTCTGGAAAAGAACAGAAGGGTTCATTTGAAACTGATTGTTAACAAATGTGAAAATCAGCAAGAGGGGCGGGAAGTATTATACCGTATTTCAAATGTAGTGAAGAATTTCCTGAACTCTTCAATCACACCATTGTGCTATTTGATGGAAACTAAAATTGTGGGGCGCTCTATCCGGGAACAGGTCCCATTTGTTATTTCACACCCGGGATCGGATATTGCCAAATGTATTATGTCCCTGGCCCAAAATGATGTATGCGAAAACGGGACGAAACAGGAGGATGGAGTCCTTTCCACTTTCGTCAGCCGATTCAGACGCCTTTTCGGGAACGGATGAACCGAATGAACCGCAGTGGCTGAAACCGGATATTATTTATTTCAGTAAAAAATAAGGGTTGTATTTTCTATACAAACCCTTTTTAAAATTTCCCCTATTTATCAGTGTGATTCTATTCCTGTTCAAACATGTCCTTACCTACGCCGCAATCCGGACAAACCCATTCATCCGGCAGATCTTCAAACGATGTACCCGGATCAATATCATCGTCAGGATCGCCCAGTCCGGGATCATAAACGTAACCGCATACAGTACAAATCCATTTTCCCATGCTTAACACTCCTTTCGTTATAACAGCCGAAGCAATTTTCCCAAATTACTTCACACTGCTTCAACCAGTCCTGCTCCCGTTTTTTAAACTTCTTATTTCTAAATATACCACGTGTGAATCGTTCGTAACAACTAATTCCTGATTTTTTTGCAAAGAATAATACTGTCGCTTCAATGAGCGCTTGCGTGAATTGTGCGCCAAATCTCAGGCGTTAATTTGCCAACCTTACGCTTATGTACAGAGCGCCGCGAGTATCTTATCAGGATAGTCCCGTGCTATGTTTTTATTGGATATATTGGTTCAAAGAATTATTCCCGGAATTATTTCCAAAACGATAATATTTCCAAAGCGCATACTGTAACCCATCCGCAATGATTTCCGCCATTTTCATGACCAGCCCAAGCCGTGTATTCTGAAGGATCATAAAATCCATCCAGCCGCAATGATTGACTATCCCTGTAATATGCATATTCCCGGTTTCGGGCAGGTCTTTCTTTAATCCCGATCCCGGCCTTAACGGACCCTCTCCTATTATAATCCGACCCACATGACCAAAGGTTCCCAAACAGGCGTCAACGGCAACGATAAAATTATCGGGAATTTCATTGTTTAGTCTTGTAAGCGTTTCCTGAAGGTTTCCCGCGTGGATTGGCTGTTCCAGATTTCCCACTACCCTTGCTCCAAGAGTATGATATCTTCCCAAACGGTATCCTACCAAAGGCCCGAGGGAATCTCCGGTGGAGCGATCGGTTCCGATACATAAAATAATGATTGAACTTTTAACGGATATATTATTCAAATATTTAAGAGCAGCCTGCGAGAGATCCCATACTGCGCCATTTCTATAGATATCAATATAATCCTTCAATATCGTTATCCTTTCATCGACTATAACATCAATCCTCGCTATATAGTTAATGATTATTCCCATGGAATATCCATTTATGCATATTATTCAATATTATCCTCTGTCTATAGAGGCAGGGGTTTCAGACGGCATTTTACACCCGGGCCAAACGGAAAACTTTTTTGCGGTTAGCCATACAACTATGCGGAAAAGACTTATCGCCGCAGAGAGAAATTTGTCGAAAAACCGAATTTCGTTGCGGGTGTCGGATCTTTATGCTAATATAGGAGCAGGACAGCTTCAGTAATTATTCGTATTTAATTCAATAAAAATTTAAACAGGCAGGATTGAACATGTTTTCACCTTATTTTTCTTCAGAAAACTCAAGCTTTAAATTCATTTTGGACATACTGGACGGTATGCACGACTGGGTGCGTGTTGTTGACCGGAATAACTCCGTTATTTTTATAAACCGTTCCATGGAGGAAGGACTTAACATAGAAAACCTTGCCGGCAAAAAGTGCTATGAGCTGATGGGACGTACTGATCCATGCGGCAGTTGTATCACCCTGAAAGCTATTTCGGAAGGTAAAACCTTTAAAAAGGAAGAAGTATTTAGCAAAAGAACCTTCTCCATCATGAGTTCTCCCATTATTGCCGATGATGGCGGTATTCATTATGCCGTTGAGGTATTGAGGGATATTACAAAGGAAAAGGAACTGGAAAACCGTTTGTTAAACCAGAATCTTAAATTGCAGCAGGATCTGGTTATGGCTAAAAAACTTCAGATGCAGTTTCTCCCAAGGGACGTGCAATTCCCCTGTCTGGATTTCGCGTATTTATATCACCCCTGTGACGATTTAAGCGGTGATATGGTGAATATTTTTCAGATTGACACCGAACACATTGGTATTTACATTGCCGATGTATCGGGTCATGGCGTATCGGCCTCAATGTTAACCATTTTCCTTATATCAACGCTCAACAGGAAAACGTTCTCTCCTTCCCGGGCACTTCACCGGCTTTTCAGACAGTTTAATGCCAGTGATTTTGATAAAAACTCTTACATAACCGTTTTTTATGGTATATACAATATACGTACTCATGTTCTGACTTATTCCAACGCCGGGCACAACTGCATCCCCGTCATTTTCAGCAAAAACAGCATGCAAAGACTTTTTATGCCCGGAGTCCCGGTAAGTAATTGGGTGGATAAGCCCCGGTATTATGACGCAACCGTTTATCTTAATCCATGCGACAGGTTTTTCCTGTATACCGATGGGGTGGTTGATCAATGGCTGGGGGACCCTGAAAAATTATTCTGTAACAGCAGTATCCTTAATATTTTAAAGGATACCGATGTTGATTTGAATATAGCGTTAAATCTGATTGGACGGCATATTTATGCGAATCTTGACGCGATGAATGCCAAGCAGAAGGATGATATCACAATGGCCTTAATTCAGCCGCTCCCTGAAAAAATCCATCCGATGTAAACACTTTTTGCCAGATAGGGGTGCATGAGTTCAAAGACTTCCGGAGATAATCATTAAGTCATATCAAATCACCGAACAGACCTTCGGCATTAACAGATAATCCTTTAAATACAATCGAATTGGCAATCTGCCCCTTTTCAAAGCTTTTAAATTTATCAATTTCGTAATCCTGAAAATTGTGCACAAGAATGTTATCGTGCTTTGTATCGATAATCCAGTACTCCTTTACACCGGAAAGCATGTAAGTGTTCAGCTTGTCTATCATATCCTTGCTTCGGGTACTTTCTGAAAGAATTTCAAGCACCAGGGCCGGAGTTCCCATGTACCTTCCTTTTTCGTTAACATTGTTCTCCAGGTCACAGGCCACCAGAATATCAGGCTGCATCACGTCCGGTTCCCTGATATCTTTCTTTTTGAAGTGTACATCAAAGGGTGCCAGATATACTCTGCATTTTTTTTCTTTAAAATGTTCATTAAAAATCAGGTACAGCCTTCCCAGTATCTCTTGATGCCGGATGTTTGGGGATGCAAGTAAATGAATTTCGCCATTTATCAGTTCCATTCTCAATGTGCTTTTTTCATAAATCTCCATAAATTCTTCATAGGAAACCTTTTTACCGCCATACTTGTAATCCAGCGCATTTTCCCTTACCGTGAAATACTGTTCGATGTCGGTTACATACGGAGTTAATCTGGCAGCCTTATTGCCATTCTTCGTAATAACCACATCCGTTTGCTGCTCTACACAATTCATATATTTTCCGAAATTTTTCTTTAGTTCGGTTGCGGTTACCACAATTCCTTCTTTGTAATTAATTGATTTCACAGATATCACCTCATGAACAGTATAGCATAATATACAATATAGCACAATAAAATGTGCGAAACAAAAAAATATATATGCATAAATAATAATAAGATCGTGCGATTAATTTTGATTGATCTTCCGATTAACTTGGCTGTCTCTATCCATTTTTCTATTGCTATGGTTCTTTAACAGCTCGAAAGCTTAAATAACTCTGCCTGTTTATTTTATTCCTTTTAAATACATTCCCATTATAGACCATAATATACGCCTGATCATCGTTTAACCCCGTGGAAACTGCGGTCCAGTAATAAATCACCTTTGCGTTGACATCCCATAAAGGCGTTTCCTTATCGGGCGTTTTATCATACGTTGCTTTTTCCTCTTCTTCAAGCCATACCCCACCTGCATTTTCACCATGGAGCATCATAGAGCGTACAAATTCATCTACCGTTGGAAGACGCCAAATATTTTGTTCCTCTTCCATAATAGTTAAGCCATCATCCGACAGGTATTTACAAATTTGCTGTGCCTCCTCCCACGCTACCCCCCTATCGGACCACCCTGGCCCTTTGGGTGACCAAATCAGGGTAATATTTTTCCCCTCAATTATCCGCATATCAAAATTTTGATCATTTATACGCTGTGATATTCTCACTATTTGCGGAATGGAAATACTGATAATAATCGTTAGCGGAATGAGTATTATAAACCGCACAGCCCATTTTTGGGGTACCGGTTCACCATAAAAGTATAGCAGTCCAAGAACAGCAAAGGGAATAACAATTAACAATCCTAATACATTGAATGTAGCACCCGAGAAAAACCATATACAGAATGAACCCAATAGAATATGTATAATGAGGCCTGTTTTTTTCCACTTTAGCGTGACAAGTGCCAGCGTTACAAAAAGTATGGTAAATAGTAAATACTGAAAAATCAGCATAAAAAGATTTTCCCAAATGGAAACGGCATACCACCCTTCGTGAAAATTCTCAAAAGTACCCCAGTATGCCCACAGGCTTGAGAAAAAAATCGTTATGGAAACCCCTATCCATCCAATAACTAATTTTTTACGTTCCATTTCAAACCCCTATCAGTGAAAAAGTGACGTTTTGTTTATCACCTCTATTATAACAACGGAAGCAATTGCTTGCAATTACAACACACTGTTAGGGTGTGCGACATAGAAATATTTTTTTCATTTGACCTTGATTTATCAATATTATATTAAAGGGATGCAAATGACAAGTAAAAGATGTAGGGGCCTTGCGCGTCCGTAAAACATGCAGGGGCCCACATTGCGCGTACCCTTGGCGGACGCGCAATGCGCGCCCCTACAGAACACCAATCGCCTGCACCTTTAATTCATGCGATGTTTGATTCTGACTCCATATGGTCGTTTTTTAATGTCGGAGACTACTTCTCCAGAAAATTCACTGGTCATTTCTTCAATGTTTGCTTTTATTGATTTTGTGACTTTTTCTGCG
>CAZSVI010000076.1:0-18639 GCA_964610205.1 uncultured Oscillospiraceae bacterium | reverse complement strand
GCTTAACATGGAAAACAGGATAAATAGTATACGCGTTGGTTCTTCGGAAACCAAACCAGGATGCCTGCATTTATGCGATTACAGAAGCGGTGAATTTCTGTCCCGCAGGCATAATTACATTTTGGGTCTTAATGCGGACAGATTCCCCGGAAAGGCTGCGGAAGATCCGATCCTTCTGGATATGGAGAAGGAAAGGCTGTCCTGTAATCTCCTTCCGAACAAAACGGCGTTGAAAGAGAATCTGTATGCCATGGTGCGCCTTTTGTCGGGTCTGGAAGGGAATATAACCCTGGCTTATTCCTCCTACGATCCGGTGGAAAACAGGGAGCAGTCCCCATCCCCGCTTCTGCTGCAGGTATACCGTATGATTACCGGGGATCCGTCAGGGGATTATTCAGAGTTAAAGAAATATTTGCATCACGCGGAAGGATATATACCCGAAAGAGGTCTGGATGAGAATGAATTCTGGCTGAATAAATGTTACGGGAGTATGGATTTATCCGGTATAAAGGAACTTGTTTTTCAATGCCGTCCGCACCTGCGGCAGGGGAGAAAGGCCTGGGAACAGCAGAACTCAGGTAGATTCACCCGCTATGACGGGTACATCGGAAAGATCGGTGAAAATAAAGATGTCAGAGTGTTTTCGGCAAGTATGTTCGAGCTTCTTGCCAAATGCTCATACCAGTATTATTTAAGGCATGTTTTGCATGTTACTCCGCCCGGGGATGTTCTTTACGACCCGGAAATCTGGCTGGATCCGTTGACAAAAGGAATGTTGTATCATAGTATCTTTGAACAGTTCTACAAAGCGCTTTCACAAAAAGGCGAAAAACCAAACCGTGAGAAACATAGCCGCCTCATTTGTCATTTGGCGGATAAACTTATTTACAATCTCAAGGAACACATACCGCCGCCGGGTGAAGTTGTATTTGATCTGGAAAGAAGGGACATTCTGGAATCCTGTTTAATTTTTCTAGCCGGGGAAGAAGAGCATGCGGATGAAGGAACCCCGGAATTTTTTGAACTGGGTTTTGGGTTGAAAAATGAGGAAGCATCCTGCCCTTCGGTAGAGATCACCCTGCCCTCCGGGAAGAAATTTCTTCTGTCCGGGAAAATAGACAGAATAGACCGGCTTGGTGAATCCATTTATCGTATTGTGGATTACAAATCCGGCGGAAACTACGGATATAAAGACAGGGAGTTTTTCAAAGGGGGAAGGCAGATACAGCACGCCCTCTACGCCCATGCCTGTGAAGTTCTGATGAAAAACAATATTCTGAAAGCCGAGGCAAAAGTTGTGGAAGGGGTATACCTTTTCCCGACACAAAAAGGAGAAGGAAGGCGTTATGTGCGCCTGCAGAAAGAAAAACAGATCCTGATGGAGCTTCTGGAGGATCTTTTAAGTATTATTGACGAGGGAGCTTTTGTTGCAACCGGGGATCCCGCAGATTGCCGATGGTGTGAATATCAGGTGGTATGCCGTATTGAACGCATGCACGCATTTATAAGGGATAAGCGGAATGATATGGAAGCGGAAGGATTGTCCGGCGTAAGGAGGCTTGGTTCGTATGAGTAGAATCACACCACCCGACGAACTTGTCAGAGAAGAGATAAAAAACAACCTGAGCTCCAATATCCTGGTGGAAGCCGGGGCAGGATCCGGAAAGACCACAAGCATGGTCAGCCGGATGGTGAGCCTTGTTACCTCCGGGAAGTGTGATATTGAAAAAATCGCTGCTATCACCTTCACCCGAAAGGCTGCCCAGGAATTGAAGGAACGGTTTCAGAACAAACTGGAGCAGCGCTATCATGAGGAACAGCATGAAACAGTTAAAGGGGCGCTGAAAACCGCTCTGGACAATATTGAACGGTGCTATATCGGAACCATTCACTCCTTTTGCGCTGCGATACTCCGTGAGCGGCCTGTGGAAGGCGCAATTGCTCCGGATTTTACCGAGCTGGATGAATTGACGGACGCCATGCTCCATAAAGAAGCCTGGCATCACTACCTGCCGGATATCAGGCTGAATTCGCCCGAAAAGCTGGCGGCCTTGAACGAAGCGGGATTGAAGCCCTCCGATTTGGAAGGCGTTTTTAACCGTATTACCAGTTACCCTGATGTTGAAATTATCCGGACAGAGGTTTCAAAGCCTGAACTGAAGCCGGTTTTTGAGAAATTGAAGCCTATGTTGTACAACGCGCGTCAATGGATACCCAAAGCCGAACCGGAAAAAGGATATGACAGGCTCCAGGAGAGTATATTGTCAGGCATCCGCATGATCCGTTATTACGATATGGAGCGGGAAGGCAACCTTATCAGGCTCCTTGAAATGTTTGAAAAAGAACAAAAAACAACACTGAACCGATGGTTGGCCGATAAAGACACTACAAAGGAGATCAACGTCCAATTCAATCAATTTTCGCAAACCGAATTAATACCCATCCTTACAAGGTGGAAGGAATACTGCCACGATAATGCCATGGGTTTTGTGATGCCCGCCGTAAGCTATTACGGACAGTTGAAAAGAAAACAATCCGGTCTTAATTTTCAGGATTTGTTAATGAAGTCGGTTGAAATGTTAAAAAATTATCCCGAGGTCCGCACTTATTTTCAAAACAGATACCGGTGTCTTTTAATTGATGAATTCCAGGATACCGACCCAATACAGGCCGAACTGATGTTTTTATTAACCGGACAGGATGTGTATGAAAAAGATTGGTATAAGCTTGTCCCGTCTCCGGGCTCCCTGTTTGTGGTGGGAGATCCGAAACAATCCATTTACCGGTTCAGAAGAGCCGATATTGATATCTATAACCGGGTGAAACAGATTATCCTGAAAACAGGCGGCAGGGTGTTGGAGTTAACCGCCAACTTCCGCTCTATGAACACACTGGGGGTGTGGTTCAACAAGGCCTTTGAAAAACTGCTTCCCTCGGAAGCCGACTCTTTACAGGCGGCCTTCAGTCCCGTGCTGACACTGAAAGAGGACGCGCCGCAAACGGAGTCCGGAGTCAGGGTGGTTTCCATTTCTGAAGAATATACGAAAAAAGAGGAAATTGTTATGGCGGATGCCCGGAATATTGCAGAAATTATCCGCAGCGGTGTTGATAATCAGAGTTTCAGCCTTATGCGGACACAGGAAGAGATGGAGGAAGGGCTTACAACCAGACCCCGGTATAAGGATTTTATGGTTCTTCTAAGGTACAGGGACAGTATGGATATATACGCCATGACACTTAAGGAATACGGGATACCGGTCCGGATGTCCGGAGGAAGTTC
This sequence comes from uncultured Oscillospiraceae bacterium, assembly GCA_964610205.1. Classification (GTDB taxonomy): domain Bacteria; phylum Bacillota; class Clostridia; order DSM-8532; family DSM-8532; genus CAZSVI01. The sequence goes on along the minus strand of CAZSVI010000076.1, from coordinate 15,359 downwards.
ACTGTCTCAGGTGGAGGAAATAAATGAATTCGCTATCCTTCTGAAATATCTGGCCGATCCGGAGGATCAGGTTCTTCTGGTTGCTGTTTTACGGGGTATTTTCTTCGGAATCAGTGACGCGTCTCTGGCAGGGTTCAAACTTGCGGGAGGTAAATTTAATGTTTTCAGCAGGATACCTGAAACCCTTACGGATGAAACAAGGAGCCCTATCGAATGTGCCTTCACAAAGATTGCCCTTTATTTGAAGTGGACACGGCAATATCCGCCCGTCACGGTTTTTGAAAAGATTGGCCTGGAACTGGGCTTAATTCCGTTAACCCTTGTGGGTTCAATGGGGCAGACAGGTTGCGGATATATTTATAAGATAGTGGAAGTTTTAAGGGAAGGTCTGCTTACAGGGTTTAACAGCTTCCTTTCAATGGTGCGGCAGCTTGAGACCATTCTCGAACAGGATCTGGACGAGGAATTGGATATTGGCTGCGAAGAGCCCAATGCTGTTCGTATAATGAACCTTCATAAAGCAAAAGGTCTGGAAGCACCGGTGGTGTTTCTGGCACATCCGTATAAAAAGCCCAGCATGGCTCCCGATTATCATATCCAACGAAACATAGCGGGATCACAGGGCTATTTTACGATTAAAAAAGCAATGGGGGAATTCCGCTCAAAAACGGTGGGACAGCCCGTAAACTGGAGCGAATATGAAAAGAAGGAGCAGGATTATCAGGATGCGGAGGAAACCAGACTTTTATATGTGGCGGCAACCCGCGCAAAGAATCTTCTGTTTATAGCCAGCTGTGGAAAAGCGAATTCCAAAAATCCCTGGGAGCCGCTGTTGAATTTCATTGAGGATGAGAAAGCCGGCTTTGCAATCCCTGAAACCCAGAAACCTCGCCAGGAAGATAATACTATTGACATCCCTGGAGAAGAACCGGAAGAATTCATGCGGAATGTGAAAAACTTTACCACCCGTGCGAAAGAGCCTTCCTATGCCGAATTATCCCCAACCGAAATCATGAAACAGGATCCGCTACACACCCTGAAAGGCGGTTATGGAGCCGAATGGGGCACAGCCATTCACAGGCTGTTTGAAAAGGCTGTTAAGGGAGATCAAAACATTGACAGCCAAACAGCCATGATACTGGAAGAACACGGCTTTGCCGGAACTGAACACATCCGGGAAGCGGTAAGCTTGATAGAACAAATGAAACATAGCGATCTATTCCGGCGGATACAAAACGCAAAGGATAAACTGACCGAAGTTCCCTTCTCCTTAAAAATAGATAAAGAAAACCCGATTTATCCGGAGTTGAATTCAGAGGATAATATTCCGGTTTATCTGTCGGGCATCATCGACCTGGCCATCAAAGAGGAAGACGCTTGGTCCATCATAGATTACAAAACCAATTATTTTGAAACAGAGGAGGATCTGAATCTTCTTATAGAACACTATGCGAAACAGGTAAAACTGTACTGCCAAATATGGGAGCAGATTACAGGCGAAAGGGTTAAAAGCGGTGAAATCTATTTTACCGGTAAAGGGCTGGTGAAGATATATAACGAGGAATCAAGATGGGCCCCCGCTAAAAGTGGGATTTCAATGTATAACAGAAAGGAAAGAAAATGGGTGAAACCGTATATCAAAATGATATTGAAGATAAAAGGGAAGCAAAACACCGTGGATTGATCGTATGGCTGGAGCCTGAAGGTTATGGCCTGGATTGGCAGAAAACAGACGGAGCTGTTGAAAAGGATGCTCTTTTCTTACAGGAGACCTTTTATGATAGATACCGTGAAGATGATTCTATTGCATTATATGAGCTTGGTTTTTCCAGACCGTCCGGCACAGTTACTCCGGGTGTCCGTTTTCTCTGGTCCATATCGGCAGCTTTCGTTAAATTTCTAACCCGAACCCCCGATATTGAGGAAACAAGAGAGAAGACCGAATTCATAGCGGAATTTGATGAAGCGGAACAGCTTATCTCAAACGCTCCCTTTATGAACGGTTATAAATATATGACACCGGAATGGATAATAAAAGAATGGAAGAAGCTCCATGAAGTTTTCATTACCGAGATTGAGAATTATCCTGGAAAGGTAGCCGATTATCTTACTGAAAAGAATCCTGCCATCCATCCGGCAGGACGGGTTTTTTTCCATCTGGTTGAAAACAGGGAATCGGATTATCCCTTTGCCTTCATGGCAACATACTCTACAGGAATGACCGATGCGGGAAAATCAAGGCATCTTCCTTTAAAAAATGCGCTTCTGGAATTTAAAAACGATAACGGGAAATTGCTGTCTCTGTTGTCTACCGTACATAAAGCCGCTGAAAAAAGCGTGTTTATCAGTGAGTTGCTTGAGTCAGGCGATGTATTCCATCCAATAGGACTAACAGCGGCGGAAGCGTACGGTTTTTTAAAGGAGATACCCCTTTATGAGGAGGCGGGTATTTTATGCCGGATACCCAGGTGGTGGAAAAAGAGAACGAGTACTCCCCGGATATCGGTTCAAATAGGGCAAAAAGCACCTTCAAAATTGGGCTACGAGGCTATCATTGATTACCGTGCCGGATTGTCTGTGGATGGAGAACCCATCTCCGAGGACGAATTACGTTCATTGCTGACAGAAGCGGAAGGGCTTACCCTGATTAAGGGGAAATGGGTGGAAGTAAACCATGCCAAGCTGATGGAAACCCTGAATGCTTTCGAGCAGGCGCAGAGCCTGGGTTCCGGAATGAACCTTTTGGACGCGATACGGTTTCAGTGGGATACCGGAAAGTTATCCCTGTCACCGGATGAGGAAGCCTGTGAAGTAGAAGTCACACAGGGAGAATGGCTGAAAAATGTTATTGGAGTATTGGTTCATCCCGAAAAAATGGAAGAGATTCAATGCGGTGAACATTTTTACGCTCAATTACGTGAATATCAGAAAAGAGGTCTGTCATGGCTGGCACAGATGAAGAAGCTGGGATTGGGAGCATGCCTGGCGGATGATATGGGCCTTGGAAAAACCGTACAGGTTATTGCGTTAATCAATTCCATCCAAAGCATAAAGAAAGAGAAAGTGCTTCTTGCTGTCCCTGCTTCATTAATTGGAAACTGGCTTCAGGAATTCGCGAAATTCGCCCCTTCCGTGAAACTGTGCGTGCTGCACCCCGCTGAAACTAAGAATGGATTGGATCCGGCGGATAAGAAGCTTTTGGATCTCTTTGATGTTTTCATTACCACCTATGGCATGCTCTCCAGATATGACTGGATAAACGCCACGAATTGGAATATGCTGGTTTTGGATGAAGCTCAGGCCATTAAAAACCCCGGAACCCGGCAAACCAAAACAGCAAAACAGGTGAAGGCCTCCTTCCGTATAGCTATGACGGGTACTCCCATAGAAAACCGGTTGTCGGACTTATGGTCGCTGTTTGACTTTTTAAACAGAGGTCTTTTAGGAAGCGCCAAAGAGTTTACCGGGTTTACCAAAAGAATGCAGGAAAACCAGGGCTCGTATTCGCGGTTGAAGCGTGTGGTCGGACCATTCATCCTTCGCCGTTCAAAAACGGATAAATCGGTCATCACCGACCTGCCCGATAAAATTGAAATGAAAACCTATGCCCAATTGACAAAAAAACAGATGGCGCTTTATAATAAACTGGTCAATGATGTGAAAAGAAAACTGGAGGAAACCGGGGAGGGAATGGAACGGAAAGGTCTCATTCTGACCTCATTGATGAAGTTTAAGCAAATATGCAATCATCCCGACCAATATATGGGGCAGCAGTTGTATGCCGGTGAAGAAAGCGGAAAATTTCTGCGGCTTAAAGAAATTTGTGAAACTATTTTTGAAAAGCGTGAACGTATATTAGTTTTCACACAGTTCAGGGAAATAACCGATTATCTGAATCAGTTCCTGGAAGGTGTTTTTCAGCACAAGGGGTTGGTTCTTCATGGCGGGACTGCGGTGAATAAGCGGAAGGAGATAGTGGACTTGTTTCAGGGCAGGGAATATATTCCGTTTCTGGTTCTATCAATAAAAGCCGGCGGGGTAGGGTTGAATCTTACTGCCGCAAACCATGTCATCCATTTTGACCGGTGGTGGAACCCTGCCGTCGAAAACCAGGCCACAGACAGGGCTTTCAGGATCGGGCAGAAAAAGAACGTTCTTGTTCATAAATTTATCACAAAGGGTACTATCGAAGAAAAGATTGATGCCTTAATTGAAGAAAAGGTTAGGATTTCCCGGGATATCATTCCGGATATGCAGGAGAAATGGATTACCGAAATGGATAACAGACAGTTGATGGATCTGTTCAGGTTAACATAAGATAGAAAGGGTGTTTTCGATGGGTTATGGATATTTTGAATATATACCTGTTTCAGAAAAAAAGGCTAGGGCAAAAAAGGCGGTTGAAAAGCTCCGTAAAAAAATGCCCGATATAAACCCTGTTGCGGTAGAGGGAAGAAAGCTTGCCAGAACATGGTGGGGTGAGGCCTGGAACCGGAATCTTGAAAGCTACCGGGATTACGCGTATCGTCTGGAACGCGGAAGAAGTTATATCCGTCACGGCACAATCCTTCATCTGGCGATTTCCACCGGGCGGATTGACGCTTTGGTGCAGGGAAGCCGGAAAAAACCTTATGAGATTACAATCAGCATAAATCCCCTTTCGGGAAAAGTATGGGAAGATATAACAAAAACCTGCAAGGGAAAAATTGATTCCATGCAGGAGCTTTTGAGCGGGAAATTCCCGAAGGCATTATCCGAACTGTTTACCGCAAAAGGACAAGGACTTTTTCCAGGCCCTAAAGAAATCAAACTTTCCTGCAGTTGCCCTGATTATGCCACCATGTGCAAGCACGTGGCGGCTGCCATGTATGGTGTCGGAGCACGATTGGATGAAGATCCGCTGTTGTTTTTCCTTTTAAGGAATGTGAATGTAAATGAAATGGTGAGTGAAGCTATAACACAGAAATCAGACGAACTTCTTAATAAGGCCGGAAGGAAAAGCCGCCGTTCCATTGTAAGCGAGGATTTGTCCGCCGTGTTTGGAATTGATCTGAAATCCGATATAGAGGCTGATTCCAATACGCCTGCAGCAAAGGATATACCGCCTGCGGCGGTTAGGAAAAGAGGCAGACCCCCTAAACTCCAAACCGCTCAGAAAGCCGCCGAACACCCTGTTGACGCGGAACCTTCCATTCCGGTGCAAAAAAAGAGGGGAAGACCCAGAAAACAAACGGGGTAGCTTTTTGAAGAGTTGAAAGAGGTATCGGTAAAGATATAAAACATAGAGTTGGTGGATCTGATGCGATTATATAGGATGACAGTATAATATCAATTATTTTGTTCAACTTATATAATTGGCAATCATATTTACTTAATTTTGATATATTTTTTCTATAATAGACTAAAGGTAAAACAATCATTGTAAAAGTTTGGAGATGTGGACAAAATGCATTAAAGGAGATTTGAAAAAGTTAGCAGCCGACATATGCAATATAAAGAATCTTTTTAACAGGAAGGATTATTTATGCAATACTGGGATGAGATATACTGTAAAATACGCTATGATGTTAAATACTTCAGGAACCAGGTAATATATGTATATGGAGAAAAAAGCAGCCGTTTTATAGACCGCATCAGTTCTCAATTCAATATTCAAACCATCAGTATAAACATCCCAATATGTAAAAATCTAATCGATGTTCAAAAAGTTCAATATTCCAGGTATGCGGCAAATGTTGTGGAGGATATGTTGAATCAGGTTCAGGATGAGGCTGTTTGTATTAAAAACTTTGAAATACTTTTTCACCCCACGCTGAAAACAAACCCATTCATTCTATTTGATAACATAAGCAGAAACAAAATTTTGTTTGTTTTATGGACAGGCCGGGTTCAAAACAGTATGCTAATATATGGTGATATTGGACATCCTGAATATAAAGAATATAAGATAAATATGCAAAATATAGTAGAAATTCAATCATAGGGAGGTTGCCTGATGAAATACAGTGAATTAATCCAGTTTGAACCGGTAGATTCGGTAGTGCAGTTGAACCAAACGAAGAACAGTGACTATGCCGAGCAATTAATCAATACCTATGTCATATCCGACAGGATGGCCGAGCAATTAAATAATCTGGTATTCGAGCATTTGCAATATGATTACCAGGCAGATAATAAAGGTTTGTTTATAGTTGGGAATTATGGAACCGGTAAATCACATCTGATGGGCGTTATTTCTACTGTTGCTGAAAATGGCAGCGCCGCTCAAAAATTATCCCATATTAAGGTGGAAGAGAGCGCGGGAAAAATCGCCGGTAAGTTTAAAGTTATCCGATGTGAAATCGGAGCGGTTGAAACCTCTTTAAGAAATATTATATGCAGTGAAATGGAAGCGGCCTTATCGGAAATGGAAGTTGATTATCAGTTTCCACCGGCCAATGAGATAACAAACAATAAAAGGGCATTAGTTGAGATGATGGGCGCTTTTCAGGAAATGTATCCCGATAAGGGGCTGTTGTTCATATGTGATGAATTGTTGGATTATTTAAGAGGCAGGAAAGAACAACAGCTGAGTATGGACCTTGGTTTTCTACGCGAATTGGGTGAGATTTGTGAAATAACCCGATTCCGCTTTATTGCGGGAATTCAGGAAATGCTTTTTGATAATCCGAGATTCGGATTTGTGGCAAGCCAGCTTTACAGGGTTAAGGAACGCTTTGAACAAGTCAGTATTGTCCGTGAGGATATAGCTTATGTTGTTTCCAAAAGGCTTCTGAAAAAAAATGACCGTCAGAAAGCACTGATAAGAGAGCATTTAAGCAAATTTACAAAACTGTATGGCGGTTTGACAGAAAGAATTGATGAGTATGTTGAATTATTTCCAATACACCCTTCCTATCTTAAGGTGTTTGAAAATGTCTATGTGACAGAAAAAAGGGTTATTCTGAAAACGTTAAGTATGGAAATGAAAAATATTATGGATCAGGATGTGCCTGATGATCAGCCTGGAATAATATCGTATGACAGCTATTGGAAGCACATAGATAGTGACAGGACACTAAATGCCCATCCGGATATCCGGGAGGTCGGGAGCAAGACAAAAATCTTAATTGATAAAATAGAAACCGGATTTACCAAAAAAATATATAAGCCCATAGCGAAAAGGATTGTTCAGGCATTGGCAATTCACCGTTTTACCACCGGTGATATTCACAACAGTATGGGCCTTTCAACGGAAGAACTGCGGGATCAGCTTTTCCTTTATATTCAAACTCCAGAAGAAACATCAGATTTTTTAATGCGTGTGATTGAAAGTGCTGTACTGGAATTAAGAAAAACCGTCAGTTACCAGTTTATATCCCGAAACAGTTCCAACGGCCAATATTATTTAGACCTGAAGAAAGACATACCGGTAGATGAACTCATTGAAAGCAAAGCGGATGCTTTAGACAATAATAAACTGGATGAATACTTTTTTATGGCATTGTCGCAGGTTACGGAAGCTTCAGAGGAGACATATGTACCGGGTTATAGAATATGGTATCATGAAGTTCCCTGGAGAAGCAGGATGGTTACCCGTGAAGGGTATTTGTTTTTCGGCGCGCCGAATGAACGCTCCACAGCACAACCGGAAAGGGATTTTTATTTGTATTTTATTCAGCCCTTTGAACCGCCTAAATATAAAAAAGAAGATAAACCCGAAGAAGTATTCTTTATTCTTCAGGAAAAGGAAGAGCAGTTTATTAAATCCGTCAAGCTATATGCCGGTGCGGTTGAAATGCGAAATTCCGTTGATTCCGCAACAAGAAAACTCTATGAAGAAAAAGCAGGCTATTATTTAAGGCACATTACCGAATGGCTTAGAAAAAACCTGGTAAACGCTTTTGATGTGGTTTACAGGGGTGAGAAGAAAAAGCTGGTGGAATGGGCCGCAGGGTTGCCCCCTTATGCGGGAGCAAATGAGATCATTAATACCGTTGCTTCAACTTGTCTGGAACAGTATTTTAATGAGAAATACCCGGATTATCCTCATTTTTCCTCTCTGAATTCACCAATGACTACAGAGAACATGTTAACCTATGTAAACGAAGCGTTAAATTATATAAATGGAAGGATAACAAAAAGCGGTGCGGCCGTTCTGGACGGTTTGGTTTTATTGAAGGATGAAACGGTAAATGTGAAGCAATCGGGCTATGCGAAATGGATTATTGAACTGATGGCTTTACTTAAGCCCGGACAGGTTGTTAACAGAAATGAACTCATAAAAACAATCTATTCATCAGAAAAAATAAAGGATTTGGAAAGAACCATTAATTTTGATCTGGAACCTGAAATCTTCATGGTGGTTTTAGTGGCATTAATCAAAAGCGGGCATATTGTATTAACTGTTTCAAATAACCAATATGATGTTATGAAATTGGATGACCTGGTAAAAAAACCAATACATGATTTGATTGCTTTCAGCCATATAAAAAAGCCCGCTGGGTTGCCCATACCTGAATTAAAGGTATATTTTGAAATGTTTGATGAGCCGGATTATTATCTTGTTCAGGAAGACAGGCTTATTTATGGCGTTCGAAATATTATAGAAAAATCCTCAAAGCTGCTAAATGAAGTGGTAACGCTAAAGCAGTCGTTGAAAGACGGAATACGGTTTTCCGGTCATGCTCTTCTGTCTTTGACTGAACTTCAGGATTATGATAAGAAACTGGGATCCTTAAAAGATTTTTTGGAAACCGTCCAACGGTATAACAGTCCTGCTGCGCTTAAAAATTTCAAGTATCCGGTTGAAGAGATAGAGAACCAGAAGAAGAACAAGGAAGCAATGGAATGGCTGAAAGAGTTGATACAGAAGGTAAACAAGCTTTCAAGCATATCAGGTTATATCAGTGAAGCAAGATATCATTTGCCGGATAATATGGACTGGATAAAAGAAGTGGATGAGGCACTGGAAAAAATCCATCAGGATTTGAAGGAAGGTATGGATATCAGGGATGGTCTGAATTTATTATATAAGCTTAAGGAAAAGTATATAGACATGTATATGATGATGCATCAAAAGGCAAGATTGGGTGCGAATGATGACAACAGAAAGAGCCGTATACTTAACGGCAAAGAAATAAATGCCCTCAGGACCTTGCGGGAAATTAAAATATTTTCCGCAGAGCAGCTGGATAAAGTTATTAAGGGCATTCAAGAGCTGGAGCCTTGTTGGAACCTGACTAAACAAGAACTGGAGAACGTACCGGTATGTCCGAATTGCAGGTTCAGGCCAAAAGAAGACAATATCCTGCAGGGCGTGGATCTGGATAATAAGGAAGAGGAAATACGGGAGTTGTTGGATGAATGGACAGGAAGCCTGCTAAACAGCTTTAAGGACAAGGATTTTTTAAACGGGAAAAATCTTTTGGATCCTGAACAAAAAGACATTTTAACAAAATTTGAGAGCAAGGGTGTTTTTGAATTGCCTATTGATATCCGGCTTGTGGAGATTATCAAGGAGCTGCTAAAGGGCCTTCAGCAGGTAGAAATAACGGTAGACGATCTGGAAAATATGCTGGGAAACGGTACGCCTTTAAGGCTGAAGGAAATCGAACAAAGGTTTAAACAGCTTATAGCTAATAAAGTTGAAGGCTTACCACCGGAAAGTGTTCGTATTGTACTTAAGAAATAAGTATAATGGTTATGGTAAGAAGAGGAGATATCATGGAAGCAAAAGAACAACTGTCTATAAATACAAAAGAGCGGCAGGAAGACAAACCGATAGATTGTCTTGGTAAAACATTTAAAGACGAGGATGAAAGAAGGGCATATTTTACCAAACAATTAAGGATGAAACTGCCTGAATTAAAAAAGATAGACGGGTTTCCAATTGGTGAGGATGAAGACATACTGGCATTATCCGATCCTCCCTATTACACCGCTTGCCCAAACCCTTTTGTTAGTGATTTTATTAAGCAGTGGGAGAAGGAAAGGGAGGAACTATATGAGAAAGGTGAGGAAGATTATCATAGGGAGCCATTTGCGGCCGATGTGAGTGAAGGTAAGAATGATCCGATTTATAATGCGCATTCTTACCATACTAAAGTTCCTTATAAAGCAATCCAAAAATACATTTCCCATTATACTGACAGAGGTGATATTGTATTGGATGGATTTTCCGGAACAGGTATGACGGGAATAGCTGTTCAGGATATGAAGGGAGACAGAAAAGCGATTATAAATGATATTTCTGCTTCTGCTTCTTATATAGGTTTTAATTATAATATGAATCATGATAAAAATCTGTTTTTAATAGAGGCAAACAGTATTTTTGATGAAATCCGGAAAAACTGCAGTTGGGTATATAAAACAATACATTCACAGGATGAAAATGAAAAGTGTGAATATGGCGATATAACCAATACTGTCTGGAGCGATGTTTTTATCTGTAATAATTGCTCGCATGAAATAGTGTTCTGGGATAACGCCGTTGATATAGAAAAAAAAGAAATAAAACATTCAATTGTTTGTGAAAACTGTAACAGTAAAGTGGAGAAAAGTAATTTAAAAAGAGCATATCAATACTGCTTTGATCCCGTCCTATCGCAAAGTATTAAACAAGCAAAAAGCATTCCGGTTTATATTTTTTATGAATATAACGGTAGGAAATATAAAAAAACTCCTGATGAATATGATCATTGTTTGCTGAAAAAGATAGAAGAGGAATGTATTGCTTCGTGTTCTTCAAGACGTATTATTGAAGGAGATGAATCCAGAAGAAATGATAAGTTGGGCATAACGCATACACATCATTTCTATACGAAACGCAATCTCTATGTTTTGACAACAGCCTATAATGCTATTATAAAACAGAATCAATACAGACAATTGTTATTTTTTCTTCATGCGTCCATCCAACGCGCGACTAAAACGAACAGATTCAGGTTTGGCGGAACCGGAGGATTAAGCGGAACCCTGTATATTCCATCTCTTATATTTGAAAGAAATATTATTGAACTGCTTAAAAAGAAATATAAAGATTTCAACAAGATAATTAACAGTTATGGACAAAAAAATGGGAATGTCATCGTTGCTACACAATCATCAACCCAATTTGAAAGCATTAATGATAATTGTATTGACTATATATTCACCGATCCCCCGTTTGGTGATAACCTGATGTATTCAGAACTTAATTTTTTATGGGAAGCTTGGCTGAAGATATATACGAATAATGAACAGGAGGCGATTGTTAATAAGGTACAAAAAAAAGGCTTGCATGAGTATCAGCAGCTTATGACCCAATGCTTCAGTGAGTACTACCGTGTGCTTAAGCCAGGTAGATGGATGACGGTAGAATTCAGTAATTCAAAAGCCAGCGTTTGGAATGCGATTCAGGAAGCCATTCAGAGAGCGGGCTTTATTATCGCCAATGTTTCCGCGCTGGATAAAAAACAGGGAAGCTTTAAGGCCGTTACAACGACAACAGCCGTCAAACAGGATCTGGTCATATCCGCATACAAGCCTTCCGTCAATATGCTCACCGAAATAAAACACAAGCAGAATACCGAAGATTCGGCATGGTCTTTTGTACGAAAGCATTTGGAGAATCTGCCTGTTTTCATCGGGGAAAAGGGGGCTGCTGAGCTGATTGTTGAAAGAACTCCCCGTGTCCTTTTTGACAGAATGGTTGCATATCATGTTCAAAAAGGGATTAATGTCCCGATTTCTTCCGCTGAATTTCAATTAGGTGTAACACAGCTTTTTCCTATGCGGGATGGTATGGCGTTTTTGGAAACGCAGGTTGTGGAATATGATAAGAAACGGTTTATCGCTAAAGACTTCATCCATATGAGCTTGTTTGTTTCCGATGAAAACTCGGCAATTGAATGGTTGAGGCAGCAGTTGTTGAAAAAACCACAAACCCGTCAGGAGCTTCATCCCGGGTTTATGAAGGAAATTCAGCATATAGCAAAGCATGAACTGCTTCCGGAACTGGATATACTTTTGGAACAGAATTTTTTAAAGTATGATGGGAAGGAATCGGTTCCCAGCCAGATTCATGGGTATTTAAGTACCGACTACAAGGATTTGAGGGGTTTGGATAAAAGCGATGCAAGACTAAAAGAAAAGGCAAAAGATCGCTGGTATATAGCCGATCCAAACAAACAGGCCGATTTGGAGAAAATGAGAGAGAAAATGCTGCTAAGAGAATTTGACAGCTATGTTGAACAGATACAAAACAGCAGGAAGAAGCTGAAAGAGTTTCGTACAGAGGCAATCCGGACCGGATTCAAGCAGGCATATAATGATAAAAAATACAAGCTTATTATCGAGATAGGAAATCGTTTGCCCGAAGCAATACTGCAGGAAGACGATAAACTGCTGATGTATTATGATAACGCGCAGCTATAATTTTATCAAACCGATCCGTATCCTATACTGAAAGGTGATAGAATGACAAAGTGGCACGATTTGGTTATAAAAGAGATTACTTTTACCCAATCATCAGTTTTGATTGCGGCAGATCCCTATGGTCTGCTGCTTCATGATGCCATATATTCGTGTTTTAAGAAAAAAGACATTGATTTTGTTGAGTATGAAAATCCGATTCGTTTTCGCCTTTTATATGAAGAAGAATACAGGGAAAGGATTAAAACGGAATCAGTTAAGCTGTTAATACGGGTACCCGGTGATGATATGAATATCATTCCCTATGACATTTATAAAAAAGCACATATAGTTCATTTGAGCTATCTAATGATATTCCCGGATATGTCAGTACAAGTTGTAAAATCATTGCCGGTTCAACAGATAGATGCATTATTCGAAGCATATCCGGAGTATACGGGGACACAATCCGAAAAAGATACTATTGAATTTATTTTAAAGAAAGTGTATAAAGTGCCGTATGATACAATGAGTACAAAGGACGATTTTGTCAGCTTTTTACTGATGAAACACTACCAACGCATATACTTTCCCGAAATGCTTCGGAAATATCTGGCGGATTATTTTAAAGATAAATATCCTATCAACAGAATGAATATCAATGAACTGATAGAATCACCGGAATCCTTTTATCAGTTCCTTCAAGCACAATGGGAGAAATTTGTTGATATGACGATTATAAACGGAGAGAGGGAACTTGTACAAAACCCGTCAGTTGCATCTGTCGGCAGTATGTTTCTCAGGCCGGATATCTGGAGTTTGATTGATAACCTTTTTGTTGAAAGAAAATTAACTCCGGTTAAGCATGAAGACGCAGGTATGCTTCCCGTATGGATGCGGCCTGGTTTATGCATAGATGAAACTCAGGATAAAAAAGAACGGGTAGAAGAGCTGCTGTTAATTTTGAATAAAAATATAAGGAGTACAACAACACATAAGGATTGGGCTCATATTATGGAGCTTTATTGTGAATGCCATTATTTATCAGATGACACCAATTCCAAACCCGAATGGCTGGAAAAAGTAAATAATACATTACAACAAGTGGATGAAACATTTTATCATTGGATTCAGGAAAAATATATTGGGCTAAAAAATTACCCGTTTGTACCTCAGCCCGTCATGGTGCATCATATACCTCATTATTTGGCACATGTGCATAAAAAGAAAACAGCGCTGATTATCATGGATGGTATGAGCGGGATACAATGGATTCGGATTAAGAATATTCTTTCAGAGCAAGGGCGATATAACTTCAAGGAGAATTGTGTTTTTGCATGGGTTCCGACGGTAACATCCGTTTCCAGGCAAGCAATATTTTCAGGTATGATTCCTAAAAACTTTGAAGCTACCATTAAATCCAATAACAAGGAAGAAACGCAATGGAGGAAGTTTTGGCAGGATCATGGGGTTTATAATCAATATATTCATTATTGTTCCGTTGATGGACAAACACGGTTTAATCATTTGGATATATTAAGTAATCCTAAAAATAAAGTTTTGGGAATGGTCATCCGGGTGGTGGATGATTTATTGCATGGCGCTATTCAGGGGCAGGAGGGTATCGCCGCCGAATTGAATATCTGGATGAGGAAAAAGTATTTATCCGATTTTATATCAAAGCTTCTTGCTTTGGAATATGATGTGTTTTTAACATCGGATCATGGGAATGTGGAAAGCATCGGAATAGGAAAGGCAACAGACGGAGCCATACCCGATTATAAAGGGCAGCGGGTGAGAGTTTATCAATCATTGCAGCTTTATCAAAATGCTGAAAAAGAGTATAATACAATAGAATGGAACACGGATGGACTGCCTAAAAGTATGTTTTTGCTTCTTGCCGGGGGAAGGGATGCTTTCATACCCAAAAAGAAGGCGGTATGTCATGGCAGCACACATATCCAGGAGGTTATGGTACCCTTTGTACAAATAGAAAACCAGAATTAAGGATGGAAAAGCACATATGAAAAAAGCGGTGGGTTTTGATCAAAAAATTTTATTGAAACACCTTGACTATACTCTACAGGAAACGAATAATTCAACGATGAACGAGATGTACGGCAAACTCAATGAGTTTTTGCTGCCGGATATTCAGGGTGAAAAATCCAGAAAAAACGCAATTACAATGCTCATGAAAATATGGTATCGCGTTGGGGATGGAATAAAGCCACTGCAACAGGAAGCGTTGAGTCATTTTAATGATATCAATTCTGAGCAACGATTTATATACCACTGGATGATGTCTTTATTGGCGTACCCGTTTTTAAGGGATATTGCCACCGAAATTGGAAGACTTTCCAAAATACAGGACGAATTTTCAGGAAGTCAATTAATGCGAAAAATCAAAGATATCTACGGTGATAGAAGAAGGGTTGAGGTTGCGGTTAATGCTGTGATTACAACTTTGAAAAAATGGAATGCCATTGAAAACGCAAGAAATAAATTATTATATAGAACAAAACCAAAAAGGACGATTGAGGACATTAGGCTGAAACAATGGCTGGTTCATGCTGTACTGGTGAGCACCGACATAAAATACATGGAACTGGAGCTTATTTCGAAAGAACCCTATCTATTTCCCTTTGATATTAAACTTCATCCGGGTGTTCCGGATAAGCTGAAATTTAATATTCAAGTACTGGGTGTGAATAAACTGATGGTTGGATTGAAATAGAGAGGGATGAAAAAGATATTGATAAGAGGACAAGCAGGTAAATTAATCTGTAAAAACGAAGAATCAAGATGGGCCCGCCATTGACACAAAAAATAGCCTGTTGGGTATGACAACAACAGACTATTCTTTGTATAATTCATGCTGGCATGGTATTATGAGTACCGATAATATCAATTATGTAGCTGGTGTTGGCGTTGGTGAAGCTGTTGCTTCCTCGTCACCACCCTCATTCTCGTCTTCATCTTCCTCGTCA